>CAMPGJ010000014.1 GCA_946885425.1 uncultured bacterium | reverse complement strand
CGGAATCGTCCCTGCTTTCCACGAAGCATGTCTGAAAGAGATCTCAATGATGAAGCTGCTGCTGTGTTACTTCGCTGTGAAGAATCAATTAATGCATCTACTGATTCCTGAAGCATTCTCTTTTCATTTCTCAAAATGATCTCAGGAGCACCAAGTGCAAGAAGATGCTTCAAACGATTGTTTCTGTTAATGACTCTTCTGTATAAATCGTTCAAATCAGATGTAGCAAATCTACCACCTGAAAGCTGTACCATAGGACGAAGGTCTGGTGGGATAACAGGCAACACAGTCATGATCATAGCTACAGGAGATACACCTGCTTTTCTCATGTTTTCAGCCAAACGCAGACGCTTAACGATTCTAAGGTAACGCTGTCCACTTGCCTTTTCTGCCTCTGTTCTAAGGTTACCGATAAGCTTAGAGAGATCAATACTGCTGACAACTTCAAGAAGTGCTTCAGATCCTGTCTTGATAGTGAAGAAGATAGGTGTATCATACTCAAGAAGCTTGAAGTACTCATCTTCTGAGAGAACACTTCCGACACGCAAACTCTTAAGAAGTTTTGTGAAAGTATCAGAAATTTCATCCAGCTTCTTCAGTTCTCCTTCTAGTGATTCTGCCATACGAGTAAGCTTCTGACGTGTAGAGAGCTCTACTTCCTGCTCGATAAGCTGCTTTTGTACTGAAGCTACTTTACTTTCCTTCAACTCACTCTTTTTATCATCTGCTTCTTTGGAGATTTTCTCTTCTTCGTCCTTTAATCTGTTCTTCAGATTTTCTTTTCTTTTTTCAATTGTCTGAGCAAAAACATCCAATGCTTCTTTCTTTTTATCTTCATCAATATGTGTAATAAAGTATGATGCGTAGTAGATAATAGATTCAAGACTCTTCTGTGATACATCAAGAAGCAATGACAATGCTGATGAAGCTCCTTTGAAGTACCATACGTGAGCAACTGGTGAAGCAAGTGTAATATGACCAAGTCTCTCGCGTCTTACACGGGAAAGTGTTACTTCAACACCACATTTGTCACAGATAATACCTCTGTATCTAATTCTCTTGTATTTTCCACAATAACATTCCCAATCCTTCGTAGGACCAAAGATTCTTTCATCAAAAAGACCGTCTTTTTCTGGACGAAGAGTTCGATAATTAATAGTCTCAGGCTTGGTTACTTCACCATAAGACCACTGCATAATGTCCTCATTTTTCGCCAATAAAAGCTTCAATGACTTAAAGTCAGAAATGTTCAAATCTTTTAATATGTTTTTGTTCTTATTGTTCATATAATATTTATCTAATGGTTAAATGGTCAGATGGTTGAATGGTTAAAGAACCATATAGCCATAAAACCATGTAGCCATTTTTATTGTGCCGCTTCAACTTCAGCTAGATCTTCTGCTCCGGGTTCAGCAATCTCTTCTACTTTTGGAGTATCATCAACTACATCGTCTGCATCCAGTACTTCCTCGAGGGCTTTTACCTCTTCTTTGATCTCTTCCGCAGCCACTTCTTCTTTAGCTTCAATCGCATCATTATATACTACAGCACCTGTTGGCACAACATTCAATCCAAGAGATTGCAATTCTTTGATAAGAACCTTGAATGATTCAGGAACTTTTGGTGTTGGAATATCTGTTCCTTTAACAATGGCTTCAAACGCTTTAGCACGACCAACAACATCATCTGATTTAATTGTCAACATTTCCTGGAGAATGTATCTTGCACGATGTGATTCAAGTGCCCAAACTTCCATTTCTCCAAGTCTCTGTCCTCCCATTTGTGCCTTTCCACCAAGCGGCTGCTGGGTAACAAGTGAGTATGGTCCGGTTGAACGTGCGTGTGTTTTGTCCTCAACCATGTGGATAAGCTTCAAAATGTATGCAATACCGACAACGACAGGATTTTCATATGGAAGACCTGTTCTTCCGTCATATAACTGTGACTTTCCTGTTAGAGGTAGGTTAGCTTCTTTAATCAGACTTGTTATCCTGTCTTCCTCAACCTTTTCAAATACTGGTACACCAACCTTGATACCCATCTTTTGTGCTGCAAATCCAAGCTGAGCTTCCATAATCTGACCAAGGTTCATACGAGCCAAGATAGAAACAGGTGAGATGATGATATCAACTGCTGTTCCATCTTCCAAATATGGCATATCGGCTACAGGAAGGATTCTTGAGATAATACCTTTATTTCCATGACGTCCTGCCAATTTATCTCCGACAGCTACATGTCTGAACTGAGCAACTTCAACAATAATCTTTCTCATCGTGCCAGGCTCCAACTCATCTCCAGCCTTACGATCCAGAATTTGAACATTGATAACTGTTCCACGTTCTCCATGAGGCATACGCAAACTGGTATCGCGCACTTCACGTGCCTGTTCTCCAAAGATAGCTCTTAATAGTCTTTCTTCTGCTGTCAGTTCTGTTTCACCTTTTGGAGCAATTTTACCAACGAGGATGTCGCCTGGTGAAACTTCTGAACCTACAACAACAATTCCTTCTTCATCCAAGTTTGCCAAATCCTCTTCTGAAATGTTTGGAATATCTCGGGTTGTTTCTTCAGGACCAAGCTTTGTTTCGACAACTGCAGCATCATATTTTTCAATATGAATTGATGAGAAAACATTATCTTTAACAAGTTTATCTGAAATAACGATAGCGTCTTCATAACCAAGACCATCAAGTGATGCATACGCGATCAAAAGATTACGTCCAAGTGCAAGTTCTCCATTTTCACTAGATGGACCATCAATTAGTAGGTCACCTTTTTTAACAAGCTGTCCAGAAGTAACCATTGCTCTTTGAGTATAAGATGTTGCCTGGGATGTTCTCTCAAATGACTGAATATTGAATGTGTCCTTTTCACCCTTCTGTCCCTCAACTACAACCTTGTCAGCATCGACATATGTCACTTTTCCATCGTATGGAGCTCTAACAATACGTCCCATTACTGATGCAATTGCACCTTCCATACCGGTTCCAACAACAGGACTCTGAGGATTCACCAATGGTACAGCCTGACATTGCATGTGGGTACCCATCAGTGCACGGTTAGCTTCATCATGAGCAACAAAAGGAATAAGCGATGCGGATGATCCCACAACTTGGCGAGGAGCAATATCTATGTAATCAATGTGTTCACGATCAACTTCAATAAATTCACCCTTATAACGTGCAGGTACTCTCTTGTCTAAAATTTCTCCGGACGGAGAAATAGATACACCATCATGCGTGATGTATGAATCTGGCTCATCATCAGCAGTGAGATAAACAATTTCGTCTGTTATTTGTACTTTACCGTTCTCTTTTACAACTTTCTTGTAAGGGGATTCCAAGAATCCATACTCATTAACTCTGGAATAAAGAGCAAAATAGGTTACAAGACCAATGTTTGGACCTTCAGGACTTCGGATAGGATCAATTCTTCCGTATTGTGAACTATTGATATCTCGAATCGAGAAAGCTGCACGTTCTCGCGAAATACCACCAGTTCCCATAACAGTCAAACGGTTAAGATTATCAATTTCTGAAAGTGGGTTTGTCTGATCAAGAATAGTGGATAACTGAGAGGTTCTGAAGAATTCATTAATTGCAGCCATAATCGGACGTGCGTTAATAAGATTAGCAACTGTAATAGGAGTACCATCTGCCTGAAGCAAACTCATGCGCTCTTTTATGCTTCTCTCAACACGGAGCACACCAACTCTGAAAGCATTGATAGCAACTAATTCTCCGACACTTCTTACACGTCTGTTGGAAAGACTATCAATATCGTCAACTGTTCCCTTTCCTGATTCAAGAGACATCAGGTATCCAAGTGTAGCGATAATATCATTGATAGTCAGAACATGCTCTTCAGAAGGAACAAATCCAGGAACAGCTTTAAGTCTCTTGTTTGTCTTATATCGACCTACAACACCCAAATCATACCGGCGGTTATTGAAGAAAAGGTTTGTAAAGTATTCGCGCACCTTGTCCAAAACGACTGGTTCTCCAGGATGCATTTTCTTAAAAATTTCAATAAGAGCTTCTGTTTCGTTTGTTGTTTCATCTTTTTGGAGAGTATTTTCAATCAGACTCATATTGCCCTCTCCTACAATTTGCTTAAATGCATCTTTAATTGCTGCATTATCTGAAATTCCCAATGCACGGAGGAATGTTGTAGCCAGGAACTTTCTTCTTCTATCAATCTTTACTGTAATAGTACCGTATCTTGTTGTTGCGAACTCAAGCCATGAACCATGCACTGGACGGATTTCTGTGGAATACAAGGTTCTTCCTGTAATAGGATCATGTGTACCCGTAAAGAATACACCAGGAGAACGAACCAACTGATTTACAACTGCTCTTTCAATTCCATTTACGATAAACGTTCCTCTTTCTGTCATCTGAGGAATATCACCTAAAAATACTTTCGCGTTGTATGATTCGTTGGTTTTTTTATTTAGCAGTGTAACTTTTACTGTTAATGGAGCGTTGTAGGTTAATCCTTTATATAGTGCTGTTTCTGGATCAATAGTAGTCTTACCTATCTTGTGTTCGTAGAAAGATAATGTCCAGTTCTTTCCGGTAAAATCTTCAACAGGAGTTATTTCACGAATAATCTCTGCTATACCTTCATTCTGGAACTTTTCATAGGACTGCTTCTGTATGATAAGAAGATCCATTGGTGGAAGTGCGGTATGGGTTTTACCCCAATTTTGACGAACAACATTTTTATTATCTTTTACTTCTGATTGCTTAGACATCGTAAGAGTATATTGTAGGCAGGAAGCTCTCTGAATGCAAGAAAAAGACACTCGGGTTTAAACCCTTGTATCTTACATTAAATGAAAGCAAATTATGTATATCATACAAATAGTTGTCTTGTCAAGAGTTTATGCCATTTTGCCCAAGAGCTTTTTTCCTTTTTTTGCATCTTCAGAAAGGCGAGGTAGATATATATAAAATGTTGAGCCCTCACCTACTTTACTTTTTACCTGGATAAATCCGTTATGTTGCTTAACTAGTTCATGAGAAATATACAAACCCAAACCAAGGCCGGATGTCCTATTCCGAGCCTTTGTATCCGCACGGAAAAATCGTTCGAATATCTTTTGTGTTTCATTTTTTTCTATACCAATACCAAAATCCTGTACGCCGATAATAATATTATTCTTATCTTTTTTTAGTGTAACAACAATATCAATTGAATCAAATGAATACTTAATTGCGTTGGTAATTAAATTTGCAAGCACCTGATGAAGCCTATCCTTATCAGCGTAAACTTTTTCTTTTGTTTTACCTTCTAATACAATTGTATGTCTGGATGAAAACCGCTGACAATTCTCGACGGACTCTCTTACTACAGCATCAATATCTAAAGCTTCTTTGGTCATAGTATATTTCCCGGTATGAATCTTTCCGACATCAAGTAAATCATTAATAAGCTTCGTCGTCCTATTTAATTGTGTGTCCATTTTTGTAAAAAGATTCATCGACCGGTCATTCCCATTTCTGTCACTCTCTCTCTGCATGATTTGAGTTAATGCTTTTATAGTTGTCAATGATGTCTTTAACTCATGAGAAGCAATTGCCAGAAAATCATCACGTATACTCACAGCTTTTTGAGCTCTGTAGTACAGCCTTGAGTTATCAATGGCAAGAGCCATACGATTAGCTATCTGTTCAGCAAAGAGCAAGTCTACCTTGGAATATAGCCTTGACTCCTGTGTTGACCGTAAGGTAATAACTCCAATTATTTTACCTCGTGCAATCAACGGAACAGCCATAAATGATTTCTGTTTCATGCTTAAGATAAGTTTCAGATGATCCTTATCGTTAACATACTTAAATGTATTTTTGGGATCTATTTTATTTACCAAAATCGGCTTTCTAGATGATAAAGCCTTATCAATAAACAAATTTTTTGATTTAACGTTTGCAGTGTATTTATAAAGCTTAGCTGCAATATCGCTATCTTCTTGCTTCGCATAACCAACTTTTATTCTATGATATACATCATCTTCTTCTAAGAGATCGACGGTACACCAATCCGCAAACTCAGGAATAAGCATATCGACTACTTGTGAAACGGCTTCTTTATAATTCAACGATTCCGCCAGGATTTTACTTGAATCTGCGAGCAACCTCAGCATTTGCTCTGATTTTTTTTGTTCATGTATATCCTCAACAATAGCTATACCATATTTAGGATTTTTGTTATGGTCGTGGATAATAGAAGCTGTAGCATGTACCCAACGATTTGTTCCATCTTTTCGAACATACCTCTTTTCCATATTAATTGATTCTACTTTGCCTTGGAGTACGTCATCAATTAATCGCAAATCTTCTTTATGGTGATCAGGATGTGTTGTTTGCAAAAATGTGTGCTGAAGCAGCTCTTCTTCAGGCCAGCCGGCAATCTCACAAAAACGTCTATTTACTCGTATCCAACGACCAGTCTTAAGATCAACATGCGCAATACCTATAGCGGCATGATTAAATGTCGTACGAAATATTTCTTCGCTCTCACGAAGTTCTTTATCACCCAATGATTTAGGAGAACCTACCTTAAGCCTGGTAAGCCGCTTCTTCACCTGAGATTCGAAGTCTTCATGCAATTTTTGCAACTGTTGAACTTCTAAATTAAGATTTTTCTTATGATATTTTTTGTCTTTCATAGTAAATCTTACCAAAACCGCTTTAAACCCCTTATTTATAGGATCTAAATAATTGATGGCATTATATCATAATTACCACAATGCTGCAACACTATAAGTTACATTTGTAGATACACTATTGCATTGTGACAATTTTGTCACATATAGTGGAATTATGAAAGATAAACCAGTAATTTTTTCTCTTCCTCAAAATCTTTCTATCGACGCCATTCAAGTTGGTTTTGCCTGTAAAACACGTGACAATTATCATTATTGGCTCGCAGAACTCTCTGAAATTGAGGGTAAGGACCTAAGCGCAAATAACCACCCTCATCATGGCAACTGGGCGTATTTTCCTTGGAGGAATGAAGCAATCCATATACCTGAAGAACAAGACTTCAGGAAGATATTTTATTCAAGAAATTATCCTATCATTGAAAGACAAACCCAAAATAAGCTTTGGAATACGAAAGTAGCTATTGCTGGACTTAGCGTAGGCAGTAATATCGCAATTGAATTAGTCAAAGCTGGCATCCATAAACTGAACATTGCCGACTTTGATACATTAGCCCCTTCAAATAATAACCGTATCACAGGTGGAAGTGTTTTCCAAATTGGAGAGAATAAAACAGCTCTTCTTGCTAAAAAATTGTATGAGCTTAACCCCTATTGCGAAATAGAACAATTTTCTCAGGGTCTTACAAATGATAATTTTGACCAATTTGTGCATGGCTGCGATATCATCATCGATGAAATCGATTCTTTTCAAATCAAGAATAAGATCCGTGATTATATCCACTCTGAGAAAGGAAAATATACCATCCTTTTACAAGGTGCCGATCTGGGAGAAACACCAATAGTCGAAATTGAAACATTTGATGACCCTAAATTCGGAGGTAGAGTCAACGAATTGGATATACATAAAATTATATTTAACAATCCAAGCAAATTGGACGCTACAAAGATGCTTATAGCTATTGTAGGGAAAGAAAATATTCCCAGCTCATTTCTCCAAAACTTTATTAATATCAAAAGACAAAAACAAACCTATTGGGCACAGCTGGGTCTTGCAGCAACTTCTGTGAGCGCAAAAATGGCAGGTATGGTCATTGAGATAGCTCGAGGTAACACAGACCAACTAAAACGTATTTCAAAAATAGAGCTACGGGAAATTAAAGATCCTGAAGGACAATCAACCCTTGCTACTTTTGATAAAGAATTCGGGTATGCCCCAACTGTAGTAAAAACTCTCTTCACACAAGATGAAGCACAACTTCAAATCAGAAGAGAGATTGGAGAACGGAATAGACTGATTTTACATATTGGCAATCTTGTCATTACAATCGGAGAAATACCAGGAAACAAACTGACCAATGAGGAACTACATATAATCCACAAGGCTCGCCACAGTTATAAAAGATGGGGCAATGATCTTTCTTTCCTTCTCAATGACCCAACCGATAAGCAATGGGAAGAAGGGAACTATGAAACAACACATCTTATTGCAGCAATTGATGGACCAGATAATTTTCATAAACTCTATGCTCTTCGCAAAAATTTTCTTTCATACGAAAAACTATGCTCACTTGCAGAGCAGAATAGTCTTCCTCTCGAATTTGCTCCTTGGTACGTAATCAATAATAAAACAGGAGAGAAACAACACCTCTGGAGCGCTTTTCAAACATGGAAACAAAAGCAAGGAAGCCGCGGTAATATTATAACTGATACACGCTTTTGTACTCTCTCCCAACGAGGAAATCAATCAGAATTAGAGAAAGATGCAGCAGCAATAACATTTGCAGCAATGCAACTTTTTACATCAGCAACTGCTCCTCCTGAGGTGATATTTAATGTAATTACAAAACCTTCCATTCAGAAGGTATTTATGCTTAAACACGAAAAGCGAACATTTACCCCAGCATTTGATAAGGCAGGGATAGCACTTGGCCTTAATAATTCATGGAAAACTACCTTGGATATCGATAACCCAACATATCTCTTCTATGCCAATAAGGTTCCTAAATATTTCACCCAAGATCCAATGGTTTATATAACAAAAACAGATATATGGAGACAAAAGGCGATAAACCTTCTCAAAGCAGCAAAGGAGAAATACGGTTAATATTCGGTATATTTCTTGTTCTTCCCTTTAACCTTCTCAACCGGATATTTTTTTGCATTATCCTTCATTTTTTGATGAAATACTTTGACAAGATCGATTTTCAGCTCTTCACTCAAGAGGATAACACCATGAAGAACATCTGCTAATTCATCACCAATCTCTTTCTTCTTCTCTTTTACTATTTTTTTAACTGCCCTTCTATCTTTCCAGAGAAAATGTTCCAACAGCTCTCCTGCCTCAACGCTAATGTCCATAGCAAGATCTTTAGGAGTATGGAACTGCTTCCAATCCCGCTCATCCCGAAATTTTAAAACCATCTCCGTCAACTTTTCCAGCTCATTAACAGCTCTTTTACTCATAAATTAAATATCCCTTTAGTATGCGAACCACCTGACGCAAGTTGTTCTTCAAACCCTTGCAGTGCTTCATAAACATTTATCTTTCTCAAAGGAAATCTTACGCCACTCTCAATATATGGATCATCACGGATTATTAATTGATTAGCTTCTTGGTCTTCAGTCACGGATAACTCAATGCCAGAAAGAAAATGAAGGGATTTTTTAGAGAACGAATACATACTTATCCCTTCGTCTGATAATCCGCTGCCGTCTCCACAATAATTTGATCGTATCACAACGTTATCTTTAACTAGAACCTCCCCAGAATGATCTATATAACCATATTCAAGTGTGGTTGTAGTATATTCTTTTCCCTCCTCAGTAAGATCCACCCGAGGTTCTTTTCTACCATCAAACACAATAGCCATCTCTTGGCCTATGAAGCTTTCATTACCATTGCAAGATCTTTCCTTCAGATTCACCTCAGAAATTATCCCTTCCTTCTTTTGGGCAACCAACAATGATTTACCGATAATAAGCTCATCTTTTATATCTCCTCTACATACATGAGTGGAAAATCTATCAAAAATAGCCTGAACATTTGAAGAAATGCGTTCATGGTTGGGTACTGAGGTAGGAATTTCTTTGGATCCAGCTGGTGCGTCCTGGAGCTTTGCATATAGTTCAGGGGAAATCCTTTCACGTATAGTATAAGAAAGTTGTTTTTTTGGCTGCTGATAAGCTGATATTTTCATCTGGTCGTGTCCTGCTACAGCGACCTGATCCGCAATTGTATATGAAAGCCCACCTTCTTGAAATCTGCTCCCCATAAGCTGGAGTATAGCATAATTGTGGCAAAAAACAGGAAACTCAAGCTCTCATCTGTTCTTCAGCTTTTTTGAGCTCATCATAAATATTAATTTTTAGAGGAAAGAAAAAGCCTTTTGAATCAGGATCTTCTCTCATTATCACGGAATTATCTTTTTCACTAACTACAGTCTCTAATTCTACTCCTCCATCCCACTCAAATTGTTTATCCGCAGCTGAGTATATATATGCTCCTCCCATACCACTATATGAAACACTCATCCTTTGGCCATCGACTAGTTCCGCTTTACCAGCCTCATCCATGTTTCCATAATTTAACGCCGCATGCGCATCGATGAACCCACCCGACTGCCTTATTTCCTGGGTGATACGCACAGGAGCAGCTTGCCTACCTTGTGAGAAAGATATAGATATATCTTTTCTATAAAGAGGATTTCTATCAGAATCGCGGTTCTCTTCCTGAATTAAGAAATCACAACCTCCTCCAAACGTGTCTACACTTACAGAAATATTATTCAAAGATAATGAGTGAGTATAACCTGTCCTAACAACCAACTTTTCATACTTTCTCTGAACTGCCATAAGTTCTGAAGAAAATTTGACCCTATGCTTCTCAAAAGTTGCCTCTTGATCTCCTTTTGATCCCTGTCCTATTTCAAATCTATTTGCCATAGGCAGAAGTATAGCATATTTGTGGCGCAAACATGCTCAAAATGCTATAATCTAAGCAGAATGACTGCTGGGGAGATTATTAATAAATACATAGCTTTTTTTGAAAACAAAGGGCACAAGAGAATTCCCAATTCCCCCCTTGTCCCCCAAAACGATCCGACCACGCTTTTTACCAATTCAGGCATGCAGCCCCTTATTCCTTACCTTGCCGGTGAACCTCATCCTGAGGGCAAAATGTTTGTTAATGTCCAGAATTGTTTTCGTGGTCAAGGCGCACTTGATGATATTAATGAGGTTGGTGATAATCGCCATCTTACCTTCTTTCGTATGCTTGGCAACTGGTCACTTGGGGATTATTTCAAAAAAGAACAGCTCCCATGGATGTTTGAGTATCTTACCAGCGATCTTAATCTTGACCCCAAAAAATTATATGTCAGCGTCTTTGCCGGATATAAAGAAATTCCAAAAGATGAAGAGGCAATAGCGATCTGGACAAAAATTTTTGAAAAAGAAGGTCTTGATCCAAAAGAAAAGATTTTTGAGTACGGACCAGAAAAAAATTGGTGGTCACGGGCGGGGGTACCAGAGAACATGCCTGCTGGTGAACTTGGCGGTCCCGACAGTGAAATATTTTATGATTTTGAGACAGAACATGATCCAAACTTTGGAGAAAAATGCCATATTAACTGTGACTGTGGTAGATTCCTTGAAATCAGTAACAATGTCTTCATGGAATATAAAAAAGAGGAGGATGGCTCATTTACAAAATTACCACAACGCAACGTCGACCATGGCGCCGGAGCTGAAAGGATTCTTATGGCTGCAGAAAACCAACCTGATGTTTTCCTCACATCGCTTTTTCATCGCATAATAGAAACCCTTGAAAAGCAAACTGATAAAACATATGGCGATAACAAGCGTGAAATGAGAATGATCACAGCGCATCTCTCCTCCAGCTGTTTTATCGTCAATTCAGGGGTATATCCATCTAATAAAGAACAGGGATATATTCTCCGAAGATTAATTAGGCGAGCGGTTGATTCATTTAACAAACTCGGCGGGAACGATGTAAAGCCGGTCCTGGAAGAAATTGTTGGACAATATAAAGAAACAGACGCCGATTTAGCAGATAATTTTGAAAAAATCAGCAATACCATACTTGAAGAAACAGAAAAATATCAAAAAAGCCTCTCAAAAGCAAAAGCGTTTCTTGAGAAAAAATACTCCCCTGTCATTCCGAACGTCGCCGAGGAATCTCACACCACAGGTGGAGAAATTATGGGCACGATTGAAATATCTCCTGATGACGCATTTATTATCTACACAACCCATGGTCTATCTCCTACACAGATCAAAAGCCTCGGGTATACATTTGACGAGCAGGCATTTGCTGAAAAAATGAAAGAACACAAAAATCTATCCAAAGCTGGAGCTGGTCAAAAATTTCGAGGAGGCCTGGCTGACCATCAGGAAACAACAGTAATGGGACATACAGCAACGCACCTTCTTCACCAGGCAATCAGAGATCTTTTAGGCACAGACGTCCACCAATCAGGTTCCAATATAACTACTGAACGGGTAAGATTCGACTTCAACTTTGATAGAAAACTTACAGATGAAGAGATTAAACATCTTGAAAATACCGTTAATGGGAAAATTAAGCAGAACCTACCTGTTCATTTCGAAATGATTTCAACAGAAGAAGCAAAAAAAATGGGTGCCATAGGCCTCTTTGAAGATACCTATGCTGATGTTTCAAAAATTTACTTTATTGGTGGAGATTCTAAGCATCCAGAAGAAGCCTATTCAATAGAATTTTGCGGAGGACCACATGTGGATTTTACAGAGAAGGTAAAATCATTTAGAATAATAAAGCAGGAGGCTTTAGGCCGTGGCTACCGAAGAATATATGCGGAGGTCGGATAACCGACAGTTTCTCGAATGGTATCGAATGTAGATCGAATAAATTCGAATATATTAGATAAAAATTCGAGCAATTAGAGAATAAATTAATATGCGGCTGCCCTTTTTTAACGATACAAAAGAAAAATCTGAATATTACCTCGCACTACTTCTTTTAGATGAGAGAGTTAGTGCTGTGATCTTAGAATCCACTGAAGGGAAAATTAAAGTCATTAACAGACAGGAGGAATTCTTCCCTTCATCTATAGAAAGTGTATCTAACGAAGAATTTGTAGCAACTATCGATAAAGCTATAAGCACTGCCGAAGAAATGCTTCCGCCAAATATAGAGACACATAAGGCTGTCTTCGGAGTTAAAGAAAACTGGATTGAAGACGAAACAAAAAAAATCAAAAAAGATTATCTAGCTAACTTAAAAAAAATGTGCGGTGCCCTCAACCTCTCACCCATCGGATTCATGGTAATAAGTGAAGCAATAGCCCATTTCCTGCAGGAAGAAGAAGGTGCCCCTCTCTCCGCAATCTTTGTCGAGCTTGGAAAAGAATATGCAAATATTTCTCTTTACCGTGGAGGGAAAGTACTAGAAAAAACAAATGGACCTTTGGAGGGATCAGCTCCCTCGACAGTGGATAAGCTGTTACGCAATCTGACCGTTCCAGTCCTTCCTGCGAGGATAATTCTCTTTCATGGAGAAAAGGGAGAAAAGCTATCACAACAATTTATTTCATACCAATGGAGCAAGAGCTTACCCTTTCTCCATATGCCTCAGATAACCATACTTCCTGAAGGTTTTGATGCACAAGCTGTGACATTTGGAGCTGCCACCCAGATGGGATTGGAAGTTCTTGATATTGGTAAACATCTTGTACCCGAAGAGCTGACACCAGCCGAGTCAAACTCGATTATAGATGAAAAAATAGATGAAGCAACGTCTAACGTTGCCGATTTAGAGGAAGATGAAATGTCCATTACTCACCCTGCCCTTCCTGAGGAACCTGAACATTCCCACCGCGCTCACCACCTAAAGAAGGGGGAAACAACTGATTTTGGATTTGTTGTTGATGAAGATATAACAAATTTCAAACCTGTTACCCATATACCAACTCACTACACTCATGCTCTTCATGAAAAGCCTGAGCATCATGAGCATCCCACCCACCAACAGGCTCATCATCAGATCGAAGAAGAAGACGAACAAGAAGATGAGGCAACACGTCACCAAAATCATCCAAAAAGATCTCTCTTTTCATCTCTCCCACCTTTACCATCTTTCTTTTCCAACATTAAGCTTCCCAAATTAGACAGCTTGGGTTCTAATGGAAACGCAATAAAATTTGCTATCCCTGCTGTCCTTATTATAATTCTCGTGTTAGGATTATCTTTCGTTTATCTTTTCAAGACAAAAGCAACAGTCACTTTAACAGTCAAGCCTAAATTAGTCGAACAATCGACACATGTCACTTTTTCTACCACATCACCTACTGATTTTTCCAAAAATATTATTGCTGCTAAAAGCATTTCTACCTCAGTAGATGGGGAACTTTCCAGGGATGCAACAGGAAAAAAAGATGTCGGTGAAAAAGCAAAGGGAACAGTGACTTTATTCAGCCGCCTTTCACAATCCAAAACGTTTGCTTCCGGAACAACAATTACTGCAAATGGACACAGCTATACCTTAGATAAAGATGTATCAGTAGCATCATCCTCAGCGGATGCAAGTGCGGAACCAGCCAAAGCAAATGTGGCTGTAACCGCTACAGAAATAGGAAATGAATCGAATCTTCCCAGCGGTGCTAAATTCAGCGTAAAAGGTTTTGATACAACAGACGTCGTAGCCAAGAACGATAGTGCCTTTTCGGGAGGATCAAAAAAATCTGTGACGGTAGTTTCCAAAGATGATCTAGCCAAACTAAAAACAGATCTTCCTAAAACCCTTGAAGCTAAAGCACGAGAGGCACTTGGGCAAAAGGCCAGTGCAGATGAAACAATACTACCAATTTTTCTCGATATTAATTTAGAAAAAACAAAATTTGATAAAGATGCCGGAGATGAAGCTAAAAAAGTTACATTAAAGGCTACTGTCTCTTTCATAAGTCTAAGTTACCGCAATAGTGAATTTACAGAATACGCCAAATCTCTCCTTAAAAGTAAATATTCGCAGGAAATAGGCTTTGCTGATAAAAGCGTAACAGGTACAGTCAAAGAATCAAAAGTTAAAAATGAAAAAGAAGCAGATACAACAACTGCTGTAAAAGCGGGACTCCTCCCCAC
>CAMPGJ010000013.1 GCA_946885425.1 uncultured bacterium | reverse complement strand
TTTTATGAGTCACGTAAAGACAAGTTGGAAACATATTAGGAGAAGTCCGTATCAGGCATTAGCTGCGATTTTTATTATGATGCTGACTTTTTTAACTATCTCAGTATTTGCCTTTATCGTTTTTGGTTCGACAGCAATTATAAAATATTTCGAATCAAAACCACAGGTGACGGCATTTTTTAAAGAGGAAGCAAAGCAGCAAGACATTGAAGGACTGGAAGCAGATTTGAAACAGACAGGAAAAGTGGCTGAAGTGAAATTTATCTCCAAGAAAGAGGCATTAGAGATTTATAAAAAACAAAATAAAGATGATCCACTAGTGCTTGATTTGGTAACTGAAGATGTGCTTCCAGCTTCTTTGGAAATATCTACCTATAAAATAGATGATTTGGCACCCATATCGGATACTTTAAAAAATTCTCAATATGTATCTGAAGTAGTTTATCAAAAAGATGTCATTTCAACACTTTCTACTTGGACGAATGCAGTGAGGCTGACAGGTATAACACTAATCACAATTCTATCGCTCGTGTCGGTGTTTATTATAATGACGATTATTGGTTTTAAAGTATCTCAGAAAAAAGAGGAGATTGAGATAATGCGTCTGCTGAGCGCGACAAATTGGTATATCCGTTGGCCTTTTATTTTGGAGGGAATTTTTTATGGAGGGTTAGGAACGCTCTTTGGTTGGATTATTGCTTCAGCGGGCTTACTTTACGCAACTCCATATCTTGATACGTTCTTGAAAGGAATTCCTCTTTTGCCAGTTTCTCCTCTTTTCCTACTGGAGCTGCTTGCTGGGGAGCTGCTTATTGCAGTTCTGTTGGGAATGGTCGCCAGTTCACTCGCAGTGCTACGGTATTTGAAGTAGATAATATGTCATCCTGGAGTCCTTGTGGACGATAGGATCTGCTGTGTAGACATTTTTGGAGAGGATTCTATCGCTTCGTTAGCACTTCACTCCAGAATGGCAAGAATATAATGAAAAATTTACTTGTTTTTCACTTCGCCGGATCAGGTTTGTAACCTGATTCATGACGGTTCCGGCTAATACAAGAGAGTTTTGGATAAAAGTTGGGGTACTATCAAACTGAACCGTTCGGATCAATTTGCAAAATTGATCCGGCGAAGATCCCTCCACTTTGGTCGGGATGACACATTATATGAAAAATAAAAAACATTCACTATTTTTATTCTTAGTTTTCAGTTTTCTGTTTTTTGTTGTTTCTGTCTACGCTCAGACAGAAACACCTACACCTACTCCAACTGATACTGCGACTTCAGGTCAATTGAGTGAAATAAACAATAAAATTAAAGAATTAGAAAAAAAAGTTGCTGATTTAAAATCTCAGGAAAATTCTCTTTCATCTCAGATAGGTGCCATGGATAACCAGATCAAGCTGACAGAGTACCGCATTAATGCCACTCAGCAGGAGATTATAGACATAACGCTTGATATTGACTCAGCGACGAAGCGGATGAAAAATCTAGAAGGATCACTAACGGATGTATCGAAAATACTCCTCAATAGAATAGTAGCTACCTATAAAGCAGGAGCGAATGATACTGTTGGGATACTTCTCGCGTCGGAGGATTTAGAAAATGCGATTTCGAGAGCAAATTATCTCCGTATTGTTCAGGCGCATGATAAACAGCTTTTATTAAATACACAGCAGGCGAGGAACGACTATTCTAATCAGAAGCAGATTTTTGAAGATAAAAAGAAAAAGATAGAAGCCCTTAAGACGCAGTTGGAGGGATATACCGCGCAACTGGATAAGGATAAAGAAGCAAAGAAGAAATTGCTTGCTGATACACAAGGAGACGAGAAAAGTTACCAAAAATTATTGTCTCAGGCCAGAGCACAGCTTGCAGGATTTAGCCGTTTTACTGCTAACCAAGGAGGAGCATCACTTTTGAGTGGACAGACGGTATGTGATGACTGGGGCTGCTATTATAATCAACGCGATGCTCAATGGGGTAGCAATGCATTGAATGGCACACAATATACGCTGGCAAGTGATGGTTGTCTCGTAACATCAATGGCAATGGTCTATACACATTTCGGATATAAAGGTGTAACTCCTCAGACAATCAATAGTAACCCCAATAATTTTGCATCGTATTATCCTGCCTGGTTAAAACATACCATAAGCGCAGATGGTGCAACTTCTTCACGAATAAGCTCGTCAATAGATAGTGAATTATCAGCTGGAAGGCCTGTGGTTGTCGGTATAAGTTATGATGGGGGACCTCTGGCAGATCATTTTCTTGTCTTAATTAGTGGATCAAGTGGTAATTATATGATGAATGATCCATATACACCAAATGGCCACAATATTCCATTGACCAGCCACTATTCTGTAGGAAGTATAAGAGAAATTTATAAGATAGTGTTGTAATAAGAGCTCTTCCTTATTAAGACAAAAAATATTATACTGTCGTTATGATCCGCTTAGTATCCTTCTTCCTTGTTATCCTCTCTTTTTTCCTCGTTGCTCCTCCTGTGCATGCAGCTGCTTTAGATGATATCAATAATAAAATAAAGGAATTGGAGGGAAAAATATCTGAGTTAAAAACACAAGAAAACACTCTTTCATCACAGATTGGTGTTATGGATAGTCAAATCAAGCTGACAGAGTATCGTATCAATGCAACGCAACAGGAGATTATGGATATTACACTTGATATTGATTCCGCTACGAAGCGGATGAAGAACCTTGAAGGATCATTAACGGATGTTTCCAAAGTACTTCTTAATAGAATAGTTGCTACTTATAAGGCTGGGGCAAATGACAAAGTTGGAATACTTCTGGCATCGGAGGATTTAGAAAATGCGATTTCGAGAGCAAATTATCTTCGTATAGTACAAGCGCATGATAAGCAGCTTTTACTAAACACCCAACAAGCGAGGAATGATTATGCAAATCAAAAGCAGATTTTTGAAGATAAGAAAAAAAAGATAGAAGCTCTTAAGACGCAGCTGGAGGGATATACGGCGCAATTGGATTCTGAGAAGAAAGAGAAAGATGCTCTTTTGCAGAGGACAAAAAATCAAGACAGAATCTACCAACAGCAGCTTTCTGCCGCAAGGGCAGAGCAAGCTGCGATTTTACAAATTGGTTCTGGTGGTGGTAATGCTGTTGCAGAAGGACCTGTGAATGAAGGAGATACTGTGGGATATATTATCAATGGTGCTTCCGCATGTTCAACTGGGGCCCATTTGCATTTTGAAGTAAGAAAAGATGGATCGTTGCAGGATGCTGCCAATTTCCTGACAAGTAAAAGTGTAACTTGGAGGAATGATCCGGATGGCCAATTCAGCTTTACTGGTTCCTGGCCTTTCCCTCTCTCAGATCCAATACAAATCTTTCAGGGGTTTGGGATGACTTCATTCGCGAGGAGCGGTTTTTATGGGGGAGGTCCTCATACAGGGATTGATATGTATTCTACAAGTTCTCTGGCAGTTCGTGCAGTGAAATCAGGGAAATTATATCGCGGAGGTATTTCATGTGGTGGAGGGACGTTATTATTTGCAAGAGTAGATCATGAAGATGGGGCACAATCATTTTATCTGCATATTCTCCCCTAAAGCGATGGTTAAATAGTTAGATGGTTGAATGGTTAAAGAGAACCATATAGCCATAAAACCATGTAGCCATTATCTACTTCCATTTAATATTTTTTTAATATTTGTTTGGTAATGTTGAAGTATTGTGAAAAAATACTATCTGGGTTTTGCTTCATTTCTTTTTTTATTTTTCTTTCTTGCCCAACCATCTTATGCTGTAAGGAGCTTGATAATTGAATCAAATAAGTCGGCACTGTTTGGTGAAGAGGAAATGATGGTGCATATTGCTTCCATGTCCGGTTTCACTACTGGTGAGACAATTTATTTCAAAGGAGCCTTTTTTCAGGAGGGAAGTACAAATTATCTAGGTTATACAAAAAGTGATGATACCTGGGTAAAAAATGGAGAATCAAATATAAGTCAGAAAAAGATTAAGATTGGAGATTGGGATGGAAATTTAGTTGTCAAAACTGATTTTTCAGATAGCGGATATTCAGGTGAGGGAAGTTATAAATTCAAATTGGGATTTTATTACCTTACTAGTGGAGGGAATATATCTTCTATTAATTGGTCATCAAATAATCTAGATGTAAATATCAGTGAACCTGATCCTACAGCAACACTCACACCAGAACCTACTCCACTTCGTGTTACTAGCTACGTAGGGCAGGCTATGCCAACAATAAAAACAAGTGTGACAGCAGTGCTAAGTCCTACAAAAAAATTGTCGCTATTAGATAAAAAAGTTGCAAGCCCTGCGGCATTGAAGGATATTCTGGGTACAAAATCTGCAGAGAAGAAGATCCCAATCCCTAGACCATCTGTTTCTGCAGAGCAGAATATTTTGATAAAAGGTTCTATGGCGCAAAATTTGTCCATTATTCTCATAATTGCAGGTGGGTTAATGGTTATGGGATGTGGTATACTGGTTTTTGTGAAAAGAAAGAAGTAGAGCTATGTCATTCTGGCTTGTCCAGAATCTCTTACCGCAGTAATGTTAGCGATTCTGGGCCGGACGTAAGGAGGCCGCCTGCTCGACAGGGGTGGATAGGCCAGAATGACGAAAGAGATCATACAATGAAAACCTTGATTACGACATCATTTGAAGAAACGCGACAATTTGGGAAAGATTTCGCTGCTCAGTTAAAAGGTGGCGA
The DNA here is from genome assembly GCA_946885425.1 of uncultured bacterium. The sequence goes on along the minus strand of CAMPGJ010000013.1, from coordinate 10,107 downwards.
GGTTTTGGCACTCCATGGTGATTTGGGTAGCGGAAAAACTACGTTTGTGCAAGGCTTGGCGAAAGGCTTGGGAATTGAACAGAGAATTATTTCTCCTACGTTTATCATAATGCGCTCTTATGAGGTTAAACATTCTTCCCTGAGCGAGCAAGGCGAGTCGAAGGGCCTTCGACAAGCTCAGGCAAAAATGTTTTATCACGTTGATCTTTATAGAATTGAGACTGAAAAGGATGTTGAAGGGGTAGGTTTGTTTGATCTTATTGGTGATCCTGAAAATATTATGGTCATAGAATGGCCCGAGAAGATTGAGCATCTTTTACCTGAAAAAAGAATTGATTTATCATTTAAATATTTAGATGAGGATAAAAGAGAGATAAAAGTTCTATAATTTGTCGCAAGTCATCACGTAACGATTGTTTACAATCTTGTATATGCAACTTTTGCCGCCTTCTGTACATTTTATGATATTCCCGTCTGTTGATGTCTCATAATTACATTGTGCAGGTAGTGGCGGGAGAACCTGTTGCTCCACACTTGTTGGTGCTAGTGTAGCTGTAAGCCCTGAGCTTGCCGAATGGGTTGGGGAAGCAATTGGTGGTGCTGCAGCCTTGGATGTTGTGGAGGTAGTTTCATTAAGAAAATAAAGATTGATACCCAGTACTGAAAGAAGGGCAACCATGGAAACAATAACTGAGGCCCGATAAAAGAAGAAGGAGGGTTTTGCGGATTTATGATAATAGGATGAAATCTGATCTGTTTCAAGTTGCATAGCTTTTTGTTACTCCTGGCCGCAAATTAAGAAATCCAATCTTCAGTTAGGTAAGTATTCGGATTCCCACGTGCGGCAGGGCACGTGACCTTTACAATTACAAGTTTACTATTTACAATGAGCCTATGCAAGATAAAGTGATGGAGGCTGTAGAAATTATAAATAAAGGTGGAATTGTTGTTTTCCCAACTGACACAGCATTTGGGATAGGCTGCAGGATTGATGATGAAAATGCAGTTCGCCGATTGTTTACTTTAAGAAGAAGGCCTGAAACACAAGCAACCCCTGTTCTGGTTTCAAGCCTTGAGATGGCACAGGAGTATCTAGAATCTATCCCAGAAGAGGTAAAGAAAAAATTGATTGACGTATATTGGCCTGGTGCTTTGACTATAATTTTGCAAAGCAGGATTGAGAAGGTTCCAAGTCTTGTTCGAGGAGGTATGCATACGCTCGGTGTTAGGATGCCAGATCACCCTACAGCCTTGGAATTAATTAAGCAGGTTGGCGTACCAATTTTGGGACCGTCTGCTAATTTTCATGGAGAAAAAACTCCGTACACGGTTGAGGAATTGGATAAGGATTTAGTAGAATTGGTAGACTATATAATACCGGGGGAATGTGCCACCAAACAAGCTTCGACAGTGATTGATTGTTCTGTGGATCCGTGGAAGATATTGAGAGAAGGTGGGGTAGCCATTCCCGGGCGTTCGCGAGGATGACAAATATGAGTTAATCGTTATGAAAGTTATATTAACTATAGATACATCAAATAATAAAGAAGCGATAATGGGTTTAACTGTTGATGGTAAAGAACATTTGCTGAAACAGCAGCCTGATCATCGGAAGGCACAGGTTATGCTACCTATGGTGGAACAGTTGTTAATGGAAAATAAATTAACTCTGCAAGATATCACAGAAATAAAAGTAAATGTAGGTCCAGGTTCATTTACTGGTCTCCGAGTAGGAGTTGCGATAGCAAATACTTTAGGGATGTTGTTGCAAGTTCCGGTTAATGGAAAGAGTGCCGGAGAAATTGTGGAGCCCACGTACAGTTAATTTTCCATTTATTGAGTTATCTTCAATTGATCAATATTCAAATTTAAAAATCAATGGAAGATGGAACATGGAAAATGCAAAATAAAAAGTTTATACTTGAGGTATGAAGGAATTTTTACATCACCTTTTCATTCCTAGCGAATCTAATAATCACCGATCTAAGATTCTCCATCACCAAAGCTTATTTCTAGTTATACTTTTTCTTCTTACTGGATTATCAGCACTTTCGTTTGTCCAGAAGAGCTATCCTACTGTACTTGGTATCTCTGCCAATATTTCTATACAAGATTTGCTTTCACAGACAAATCAAAAACGGCAGGAAAACGGAATTGCCCCATTGGTTCTGAATTCAGAGCTTACACATGCCGCCGAGATGAAAGCTGATGATATGCTTGCTAAAAATTATTGGGCACATGTTTCTCCAGATGGGACGACCCCTTGGGTATTTATCAAAAATGCTGGATATGATTACCTTTATGCTGGAGAGAATTTAGCTCGGGGTTTTACAACTGCACCTGATACGGTTAATGCCTGGATGGCTAGTCCTACTCATCGTGAAAATTTACTTTCTCCTAATTTTAAAGAAATAGGATTTGCTGTTAAAGCAGGTTCTCTTACAGGTGCGGAAACAATTTTAGTGGTTCAGGAGTTCGGGAGTAAATATGGAGGGACAAAGGAGGTTGACGCTCCTGCTGTTGTTGCGGTTGCTCAAGCTTCTCCTATACCAACTATTGGTCCTACATTCCCACCTGCGCAAGCAGTAGTGCTTTCTCCGCAAGTGCTCCCTAGTTTGAATCCAACGCCTATTGAGAAGCCAGTTCAATCACAAGATACAATGGTTGCTGCTATCCAAAATAATCCTTTGGTCGATAGTAAGTCTACAAAACAAAACGTTGCATTATTTATTCTTGTCTTATTTATTGGCATTTTTGTTATTGATGCAATTATTATTGAAAGGAAAAAGATTGTAAGGCTGGTATCACACAATCTTGATCATATTATCTTCCTGTCGGTCATTTTAATAGCTGCTATAATAATTGGGAAGGGAGTTATTCTTTAATTCGTCATTCGTCGTACGGTAACGATTTTCGTAAGAGAGCCAAATGACGTAAGACGCTAAACGATACGGGTTTCGTAACCGTTTGACGCTAAACGAGGGTTATATATGGATAGATTAGAAAAAGTAGAAGCAAAAGTTGAATCAAATATAAAAAAACACATCTGGTTTTACAGTTCGTTTGTCGCGATACAATTGCTGGGGTTAGGGTTGGTGCTTGGAGTCGCTTATGATAAACATTTGCAAATGATGGCTATGTTTATTACAACATTCTTTTATATGTTCTGGGCTCTGTTGCATCAGTATATTCATCATCATCTAAATGCTAAGATTGTTACAGAATATGTCCTCATGGGAAGCCTAGGACTCGTCGTTTCCCTTTTTGTTTTTAGTGTATAGGCGGCTTGATTTTATACCCCTTTTGGAATCCGGTGTTTCATCTTCACTAACTTTCGGCGGCATAGCACGGGAAGGCGTCAAACGCGGCTTTGCAAAAATGATCTTTATGGTACAATTATAGAGTATGAAAGGGATTATATTAGCTGGGGGAAGTGCTACTCGCCTCCGGCCGTTAACTAAAATAACTTCAAAGCAGTTGCTGCCGGTTTATAATAAACCGATGATTTTTTATCCTATTGAAACTCTTGTAAAAGCGGGTATTACTGAAATTTTAATTATTATCTCTCCAGAATATGCTGGGCATTTTCTGAATCTCTTGGGATCTGGTCGGGATTTCGGCGCGAAATTTACATATGAGATCCAGGAACAGCCCAAAGGGCTATCAGAAGCTTTCATCATTGGTGAAAATTTTATTGAAGACGATAATGTAGCAATGATTTTGGGGGATAATATTTTTGAGCAAAATTTTTCAGAACAGGTCAAGAACTTTAAAGGTGGAGCAACTGTTTTTGCAAAAGAAGTACCGGATCCACAGCGCTATGGAGTCATTGAGTTTGATGAAAATAAAAATGTTTTATCTATTGTAGAAAAACCGGAAGAACCGAAGAGCAACTATGCGATGACAGGGATGTATATTTGCGACAATAGAGTTTCTGCTTTTGCAAAATCAATCACACCCTCTGATCGTGGAGAAATAGAAATCACGGAAACGATCAATAAATATTTGGAAACAGAAGAGCTGAAGGTAGAAATTATTGAAGGTATGTGGGAAGATGCTGGGACGTTTGACTCGCTCTTAAGAGTGGGTAACTTAATTGCTGAAAAGATGAAAAGCGGGGAGTGGAAATAAAGAAGAGTATCAAAAGTATCAAAAGCTTTAGAACGCATTTGTCCTTTGGTTGCCCTTGATACATTTGATACCCTTGATACTTTTTTTAATATGAAACTTTTAGTAACAGGTGGTGCTGGTTTTATTGGGTCTAACTTCATCCTCTATTGGATGAAAAATTATCCTGCAGATCATGTTATCAATTTTGATAAGCTGACGTACGCTGGTAATTTGGAAAACCTCAAGGACGTTGAAGAGAACGAAAACTATGCATTTATTAATGGTGATATTTGTGATCCTCAAGCTGTTGATGCGGCAATGGAAGGTGTTGACATAGTTGTACATTTTGCCGCTGAGACTCATGTCGATAGATCCATTACGGGGCCTGCAGTTTTTGTTATTACAAACGTAATGGGGACACAGGTTCTTTTGGATGCTGCATTAAAACACCAGGTTAAACGATTTCACCATATTTCCACAGATGAAGTGTTTGGCAGTCTTGATTTAGATGATAAGAATAAATTTAATGAACTTACAAACTATGACCCCAGAAGTCCTTATGCAGCAAGTAAAGCGGGATCTGATCATTTGGTAAGAGCGTATCATACAACCTACGGACTTCCAGTAACAATAACTAATTGTTCAAATAATTTTGGCCCCTACCATTTTCCTGAAAAATTTATTCCTTTGGCAATAACAAATGTTTTGGAAGACAAAAAAATACCGGTATATGGTGATGGATTATATGTGCGGGATTGGCTCTATGTTGAAGATCATTGTCGGGCAATTGATGCGGTACTTCAGAAAGGAAAAGTTGGTGAAACATACCTGGTAGGCGGAATGACAGAGCTTTATTCAAATTTGGAAATAGCTAAAAAGTTATTAAAGCTTTTAGGAAAAGATGAGAGTTTTATCGAATTTGTAAAAGATCGTCCAGGTCATGATAGAAAGTATGATGTGGATTGGACAAAGATAAAAGATGAGCTGGGATGGGCGCCTCAACATAATTTTGATGAATGGCTGGAAAAGACTGTTGCATGGTACAAAGAAAACCAAGAATGGTGGAAAAATATCAAATCCGGAGTATATAAACAATATTACGAAGAGCAGTATGGCAGATAATAGCTCCAAAACTATCTTTAAATCTAAATTCTTCAGTATTGATCAGGTTGAAGTTGAGCATAAAGGTAAGCAATTTACAAAGGATATAATCATACGTCGGGATGTAGTTCTGATTCTTCCTCTCTCGGAACGCAATGAGTTGTATATGGTTTCTCAATATCGTGATGCTTTGCAAAAGACAGCTCTCGAAATCGTGGCGGGGCAAATGGATGAGGACGAAGACCCATATGAAGCTGCCAAGAGGGAGCTCCAGGAAGAAACCGGATTGCAGTCTGGTAATTTGAAACATCTAATGACCTGGCAGCAGTCGGCCAATATGGTTGGGAAAAACCACCTTTTTCTTGCAACAGATCTTACAGAAGGTGAGTCAGCACCTGATGATGATGAAGATATAGAGACAGTAAAACTTCCCTTTGAGGAAGTAATGAGAAAAGTAGAAGAAGGAGAGATAGATGTAGTTTCTAATGTGGCATCACTGCTATTGTTGGATAAAATGAAGAAAGAAGGGAAAGTTTAGGAATTAAATTATTTTCCATTGGCCATTTACCATTTGCCATTGATTGTCCATTTCTAAATTGGACATTTTAAATAAATGGAAAATGGACAATCTTTTATATGATTAATAATAAAATAAAAGTATTTGCTACTGGTTCATCAGGTTTGGTTGGTTCCCGAATTAAGGAACTGCTAAATGACAAATATTCCTTTCAGGATTTGAGTTATGATACTGGAGTTGATATTACGAATCCTGAAACACTGGAAATTCTCAGAAGTGATACTGATCACCAAATAGTGCTTCATTTGGCTGCTAAAGCAGATGTTGATGGCTGTGAACAGGATAAACCATTGGGAGAAGAGGGCCCTGCTTTTAAGATCAATGTTGGAGGAACCCGGAATGTTGTTGACGCATGCCGCCCGACAAATAAGAAGATTATTTATATATCAACAGATTTTGTTTTTGATGGTAAAAATGTTCCTGAACATGGGTATGCAGAAGATGATCCTGCCCATCCGCTTAATTGGTATGCAGAAACAAAATTCCGGGGTGAGGAAGTTGTAAAAAATTCCGGTTTACCATTTCTTATTGTAAGGATAAGTTATCCATACCGTAAAAAATTTGATGTAAAGAAAGATTTTGTTAAGGCTATTAGAGAACGCCTCGAAAATAAGCAACAGGTTGTAGGTGTCACAGATCATATGTTTATGCCGACATTTATTGATGATATTGCCTATGCTCTGGATAAACTTATTGTAACGGAATCTACAGGAATCTATCATGTTGTTGGCGATCAATGCCTGAGTCCTTATGATGCTGCGATGTTGATAGCTGAGAAGTTTGACCTGGATAAATCGTTGATTAGTGAAACAACTCGTGAGCAATTTTTCAAAGGAAGAGCAGAGAGACCCTTTAATTTAAAGTTGAACAATGATAAAATACATAAGCTCAGTGTTCAAATGCGAACATTTGAGGAAGGACTAAACGAATTATGACAATTACATTTATTGGGCACGGTTATGTAGGTCTTGTTACAGCAGCGGTATTTGCTGATTTGGGGAATAAAGTTTGGGTAATAGGACACACTCCTGAAAAAGTTAATAACCTTAAAAAAGGAATTATTCCTATTTATGAACCTGGGCTTGAAGAACTGGTAAAAAGAAATGTAGACGCTGAAAGGTTGCTATTCACCATGGAATATTCTCCAGCGATTGCTGAATCAGAAGTTGTCTTTATTGCTGTTGGAACACCTCCTTTGCCAAGTGGAGAAGCAGATTTATCTGTTGTTTTTGATGTAGCGAAGAAAGTGGGCGAGAATTTGGATGGGTATACTGTTGTTATCACAAAAAGTACTGTTCCTGTCGGGACAAACAGAAAAGTGCAGGAAATTGTTGATAAAGCAAAATCAGCAGATGCTAAATTTGATATTGCATCTGTACCGGAATTCTTACGGGAAGGACAAGCTATTTCTGATACACTTCGCCCAGATAGAATAGTCATCGGTTCTGAGACAAAGCGAGCAAAAGATACATTAATTGAGCTGCATAAGCCTATCTCGACACCGGATGTAAATTTACAAGGTAATTATGTTCTCACAAATATAGAAACTGCTGAGATGATCAAATATGCCTCAAACGCATTTCTTGCTACTAAGATTTCCTTTGCCAATGCTATTGCGCAGCTTTCTGAAAAAGTGGGAGCAGATGGCCCGCGGGTTCTTGACGCAGTTGGTTCTGATAAGCGTATCGGTATGGCTTTTCTTAATGCTGGTGCAGGGTATGGCGGTAGTTGTTTTCCTAAAGACGTGAAGGCATTGATTGCTATCTCAAAGGAGAATGGATATTCTTTCGATCTTCTGGATGAGGTTGAGGCAATCAATGATCAGGCAATGGCAGGTATCGTTAAAAAAGCAGAAGAGCTACTGGGTGGAGATTACACAGATAAAACTATTGGTATTCTTGGGCTTGCTTTCAAACCTGATACTGATGATATACGTTTTGCTCCTGCACTTCGCGTAATTGATGAACTTATTGCAGATGGGAAGGAAAAAAATCTTACCATAAAGGTATATGATCCAATTGCTATGGATAACGTGAAGCGTGGATACAAGGATAATCTCACCTATATGTCTAACGCGTATGAAGCAGCAGAAGGTGCTGATGTCCTTATTGTTATGACAGAATGGAATGAATTTCGTCAGCTCGATTTAGAGAAAGTAAAAAAGCTTATGAGGACTCCTAAACTCATCGACGGACGCAATATATACGAGCCGGAGGAAGCGAGAGAGTTAGGGTTTACCTATTTGGGAGTAGGAAGATAGTAGTAAAGTCATCCTGGAAGCCATGCAATGGCTGATAGGATCCTCTTGAGGAGATTCTATCGCTTCGCTCCAGAATGACTATGAAAAAAGCACTTATCACTGGTATTACGGGTTTTGCGGGAAGCCATTTAGCAGAATTATTAGTTGAGCAAGGTGCGTGGGAAGTTTTTGGTATTCATGCCTCAGACCGTCATCTACAAAATATTGAAACCATTAAAGACAGAGTCACTCTTCAGAAAGTAAATCTTCTTGATGCTCCAGAAATAAATAGGGTTATTGCGGAAGTAGAACCTGAGGTCATTTTTCATCTGGCTGCGTCAACATTTGTCGGGGATAGTTTTGATAAGCCAGCTGAGTTTATTTCTAACAATTCAACAGCGCAAATAAATATGTTGGAGGCTGTACGTAATAACAATTTGATAAACACAAAAATAATTGTCGTTTCATCAGCGCATGCATACGGGCTGGTGGATCCGAAAAATTTGCCAATCAATGAAGATGTCCCATTTACTCCTGACAATCCTTATGCTGTTTCCAAGATCACACAGGATTATTTAGGTCTGTGTTATTTCCTCTCATATAACTTACCAATAGTTCGTTTGCGTCCATTCAATCATATCGGATCACGTTTGCCGGCAAGTATTTCTATCTCCCGTTTTGCTAAACAAATTGCTGAGATAGAAAAGGGTTTGCAGGAACCAATAATGAAGGTAGGTAATTTAGAGGCTAAAAGAGATTTTACTGATATTAGCGATATGATGCGAGCATATATTTTGGCTGCTGAAAAATGCGAGAATGGAGAAGCATATAATCTTGGAACAGGAGTGTCACATAAGATTGGTGATGTACTAGAAAAGCTTATTGCATTGGCTCGAGTTCCTATTTCTATTGAATCTGATGAGAGTCTTTTCCGTCCAAGTGATATCCCTGACCTTCGTTGTGATGCATCCAAGTTCAAATCTGCAACTGGATGGGAACCAACAGTTCCTTTGGAAAAATCATTGCAAGACATACTAGACTATTGGAGATCGGTAGTATAGAATATTATTTATCGTCATCCTGGAAAGGCAAGGACCTTGATAGGATCTCCTGGGGGGATTCTATCGCTTGCTCCAGAATGACTAATATTTATGAAACGAGCATTAATTACTGGTATCACAGGACAAGATGGATCATATCTAGCAGAACTTTTGCTTTCAAAAGGGTACAAAGTATATGGAACCGTGAGACGTCTTAGTACTCCAAATATGGAGAACATCCGCCATTTGGAAGATAAGGTTGAGCTTATATCTGCGGACCTTTTAGACCAGAGCTCATTGACTGATGCAGTACTCAAATCAGAGCCTGATGAGGTTTATAATCTGGCTGCTCAATCTTTCGTTAAAGCTTCATTTGATCAGCCTGTATTGACTGGTGAATTTACAGCTCTTGGTGTAACAAGAATATTAGAAGCTGTTCGTTCAGTGAATAAGAATATTAAATTTTATCAGGCTTCATCTAGCGAGATGTTTGGTAAAGTAGTCGAAACCCCACAAAAAGAAACAACAAGATTTCATCCACGCAGCCCTTATGGAGTAGCAAAAGTATATGGACATTACCTGACCCTTAATTACCGTGAAAGTTACGATATGTTTGCTTGCAATGGTATTCTATTCAATCATGAATCACCACGCCGAGGTATTGAATTTGTTACTCGTAAGATTTCCCATGCGGTAGCACGTATTAGCCTTGGTAAGCAAGACAAGCTAGAACTTGGGAACATGGATGCAAAGCGTGATTGGGGTTTTGCTGGTGATTATGTAGAAGGTATGTGGCTTATGCTTCAGCAGGACAAGCCAGATGATTATGTTCTTGCGACTGGTGAGACACACAGTGTTGAAGAATTTGTCCAGCTTGCTTTTGCTGCAGCTGGCATCGAAGACTGGCAGAAGCACATAGTATCTGACCACCCATCCCATCTTCGTCCCGCAGAAGTAGATTACCTTATTGGTGATTACAGCAAAGCAAAGAATGAACTAGGTTGGGAACCAAAGACCAGTTTCAAAGAATTGGTCTCAAT
>CAMPGJ010000012.1 GCA_946885425.1 uncultured bacterium | reverse complement strand
AGAAAACAAAGAAGAACTAGAAACAATGCTCTCCAATTTTAGATATAACCCCTAAGCGTAAATTAAAAAGCAAATATTAAAAAGCAAAAATACAAAGTAAAAATTAAATATTTATCTTTTGCCTTTTAAAGTGAGGATGCTTGATGCGAATATCTGAGATATTTCCTGTAGTTCTTGAAGCAAATAGTCTGCCTCTTCTCTATCTCCATTACCTGTATCTCTAAGTATACAAACCCATACCTTACTTTCATTTGCAGATTTTAGAGAATAGTTGAAATAGTTCGTGAGTTCTTTTTTTGAGCTGGAAGATAAACCTTCAACATATGTACCCAAAATGCCTGTACCGCTTCGCAATAACTGATCGCCTACAATTTTACTTGTTGACGACTTCTTGAGGTTTTCAATGAATTTAATTAGCCGTAGTACAAACGCATAAAGCCGTCTTTTGAATTCTTCGTTCTTTTTATTTTTCATTTTTGATCTGTATTTTTGCTTTTTGCTATTTTATTTTTGATATTGTCATTCTACTTTCTTAATCTCAATTTTATACTTGGGGAATTTGGGTAGAAATCCTGTAGATGTTGCTTTAGAATTGTCTTTCTTTGACAGCAATATGCTCGATAATAGACCAAATGAAAGACCCAGCATACCTCCTCCCACTACATCTGTGGTCCAATGCTCGCCCAGATAGACACGTGAAACAAGCATCGCGATATCATAGATTAAGATACTTCCTATCAGAACACATTTTACCATCGTAGACAAGCGTTTACTCTGCAAAATAAGGATAATAAGAATCGCAGATATAAAGATGGTTCGCCCGGAATGCCCAGATGGATATGAGTTCTCCGCTCTGACATGGAATTGAGGAAAATCTACCATATGCTTTGTACGAAGAAGAAATTGAGGTGGAGGAAGATGCTCAACAAAAAATTTGCCATATATCTCTATAAAATGAAACCCAGCAAAGAGACCTAGAGCAACAATGCCTCCAATAATTTTTCTTCTTGCAAGGAGGATGCTCACAAGCACCAAGACCATGACCTCAAACTTCCCTACTTCACTCAACCATGAAAATGGTTCATCGAACCTTCTGCTGATGTTATCCTGCAACCGCACCATGGTATTAAAATCAATTTGGTTAAAAACATCTTTATGGACAAGATATGAAAAAGCAACGAAGAGTAAAAAGAAGAGGATACCCAAAAGAAGAGATATAAAACGGCTAGACATTATCCTATTGTACCAACTTAGGGCTTACTAGCCAAGTGTCCCGGAATTGCTAAATCGGCATCAGCATCTCAAGCAGAAGTGAACTATTTAAGATCTAATTGTTTGAGGAAATCTCGGAAATCTTCTCGTATATCCTGATGTTCAAGGGCAAATTCTACAACTGTCTTCACGTATTCAAGCTTATTACCAGTATCATAATACTTTCCATCCTTTATCTCACATGCCAGAACCCGCTTCTTGTCATTAAGCATTAATTTCAGCATATCATTATAATACAACTCTTCCCCTTCCTGGAGGTTTGCCAATGAACGATCCAGATAATCAAAAATGTCAGGAGTAAAAAGCGCGCCGGTTACTGTAGCCAGTTCTGATGGAGCATTGTTCCTTCCGGGTTTTTCAATAAGTGTATCAACGTCGATAAGCCCGTGACTAATTTCCTTACCACCAGCAAATCCATACCGCTCATAATCAGCATCATGCTTGGCACGCACACTAGGAAGAACAGTGCAGCCAAACTCTTCGTATACTTCGATCATCTGTTGATATCTGGATTTGGGAGATGATTTTATAAAATCATCACTCCATGTGTATATAAATGGCTCATCACCGATGATCTTACGTACGTTCAAAAGCGGTGTCCCGTTCCCATATGGTCCTTTTTGCCTGACATAAAAAAAGTTAGCCATATCAGAAATTTTTTCAATCTCTTGAAGAAGAGGCAATTTTTTTTCTCCGCCCATGCGCAAATTCTCGATCAACTCCATACTTGGCCGGTCAAAATGATCTTCTATGGTGCGCTTGTGATAACCTGTTACAATAACAATATCTTCAATCCCCGCTTCTACAAGTTCTTCAACAATATATTGAATAATAGGTTTATCAACAACAGGAAGCATCTCCTTAGGCATAGCTTTCGTTTGGGGTAAAAATCTGGTACCAAAACCAGCAGCTGGTATAACGGCTTTTCGTATTTTCCTTCTCATATACTTAACTAAACCCCGCGAAGCTTTAGCGAAGTGGGGTCACAACGCAATTATATACTACTTCCTTTAAAAAAAACAATAATGCATCTATTCCTCACCTTCAGGCTGAGGAGGTAACTCCGGCAACTGCCCAAATGCTTCTTGTATTAAAGAAAATCTCTTTTGGGCAATTTTCGTTTCTATCTGCAAGTTACCGGAAAGACTATCTGGTTTCGTAGAAAGGACATGAGAAAGAACATCATTCCTGTACTCTATCGTTTCCAATTCATTATTAAGCCTTTTAACATCATACGCTCTGCTTACCAACGATCTACTTCCCGGAAAGGATTCTGAACCTTTGTGGACTAATTTACCATTATCTCCTATTAAGACGAGTTTAAGAGCATTCTGCTTGAGTTCATTTAATTTTTCTCCCAAATCTTCACTTTGGGGATGAAATCTTACCTTATCTGTAAATTTTCTGATCTCCAAAGCAGAGACAGGTTTGAATGGAACTTTAAAAAGAACTTCTTTACTAAGATGTTCTTTTGCCTTTGCTGCAGTTACTGCTTGTTCATCTAATAAAGCGTCTATATCAAGATTTGGCTGTCTTCTTTCTGCTCTACTCATCTTCACAATAGTACCATAAATTCTTATTTCTTCAATATTTTAGCTATGCTATAGTTACAGTAGATGTAATATGCAAAAACAATTTTTTAGTTTTATCGTTGTTTTAGTAATTGTTGCCGCAATTCCTGTAACACTCTATCTATCACAAAATAAAACATCTCTTCAACAAAAAGCCTCTGAATATGATTTGGGAGATGAAGATGCTCTCATGGAAAATTTTAAACAATCTAATAAAGGTGAGCGTGAACAACAAGCACACACCTCGTATAGAACTTGCCGAAAAACAGCAACACCTCAGACATGCATCAAGTCTGTTTTTGCACAAAATGCACTATTCTTCAGAAATTATTCTTATTTTAAAAAATATTACGCCTCCAAACCATCTTCTCTGCCTACGCCTAGTCTATCTCCGGCAGCACCCACTGTATCAACTAATACAGCAGCAACAGGAGGAGTAATTTTGACAATTTCTCTTTGTCCGCATGGATTGGGCAATTGTGGAGATAACGTTTCAGAATCTGGAGGGAATCCGAATCCCTCCCGCAAAACACGCCAAGCATCCATCTCCCTCTACGATAGCGGTAATCAATTGGTAGGAACGTATGAATTAAGTGCAGTCTACCATCCCGATAAAAAATACTTTTCAGGTACTGTCACAACTGGATCTATAAAAACAGGCAATTACCGGGCAAAAATTCAAATGGACGGTTATTTAGCCACCTGGGCTCCAGGGATCTTGTCACTATCACCTTCTCAAACCCAGGATATACCCAAAATAGTGCTCGTAGCAGGAGATATAAACCATGACAACGCTATCAACAACCAGGACTACACTATTTTCTCACAATGTTATCCTACTATTACAAATACCTGTTCGGAAAATGTAAAAGCAGCTGCAGATATAAATGATGATAACGTTGTAAACCAAATAGATTACAATATATTTCTCCGGGAGATGGCATCGCATAAAGGCGCAAATTAAAATTAGTACTGTATAATAGAAACGGATCAGGGTTTATGTTTTAGGACAGGATGAAATTTCCTAGCTCCTATTCCCTATCCCTAATTTATGTGTGGAATATTTGCTTATATAGGAAACAAACCCACAGCCTCTCAAATTATCTTCGAGGGTCTCAAGACCCTTGAGTACCGGGGATACGATTCTTGGGGCATCGCAACAAAAATAAAAAATAAAAAAGCAAAAAGTAAAGATACGATTGTTATAGAAAAACAAATAGGTAAACTTCCTGATAAGATCCTTAATTCTAAATTCTTAAATCTTAATTCTAATGCCGGGATTGGCCACACTCGCTGGGCGACACATGGCGGGGTTACCATAGAAAACTCTCATCCTCATAGAGACTGTGCGGGAAACATTGCAGTTCTTCATAACGGAATTATTGAAAACTATCAAGAAATCAAAGACCAGCTGATTAAACGAGGACATAAATTCCTCTCCGAAACAGATACTGAGATTATTCCCCACATGCTAGAGGATTATATGAATAAAAATTCGAAATCCGAATATCGAAATTCGAAGCAAATTCAAAATACAAATAATCAAAAATCTAAACTTTTTGAAAATTTTGATTTAGAAAATTCGAATATTGTTTCGGATTTCGGATTTCGTGCTTCTGATTTAACTTTCAGTGAGGCTCTTCGCCTGACATTTAATCAACTCAGAGGTCTTAATGCCATTGTCGCAATCAATATAAAAACAGAAGAAATAGTAGCTGCAAAAAATGGTTCTCCCCTTATCATCGGCATAGGTAAAGATGAGTTATTTCTATCATCTGACCTCACTGGCATCCTCCCTCATACAAAAAAGGTGGTATTTATGAAAGACAATGAGATGGTGTCATTGCGCAGAGTCCCAAAGGACGACACGCCGCTCACAATGACGATGGACTTATTTTCTCTACCAAATGGAGAAAAGTTGAAACCTCAAATCGAAACCATACACTGGAAAATTGAAAAGACGGTAAAGGGCAAATATGAGCATTTCATGCTTAAAGAAATTCATGAACAACCGCTGGTCATAGATACAATAGCAAAGACATACACAAAGCAAATTGAGGACCTCAGTGAAGTCATAAAAAAGGCAAAGGGGACTTTTTTTATTGGTTCAGGAACTGCCTTCCATGCCTGTTTGGCAGGAACGTATCTATTTTCCAAAATAGCAAAACGGCACGTCAACACTGCACCAGCCTCCGAATTTAATTACCTGGAAGACTTTTTAACAAAAGATAGCCTTATCATCCCGCTGTCCCAAAGCGGCGAGACAATCGATGTCGTCGAGCCTCTCAATCACGCTAAGCAAAAAGGCAGTACTATTATGGCACTGGTAAACGCTCTTGGATCAACCATCTACCGCATGGGTGATTACAAACTCCTCCTGGGCGCAGGTCCTGAGAAAGCAGTGGCTTCGACCAAAGCCTATACCGCAAAAATAGCAATTCTTACTCTCCTCACCTACTCTCTCGCCGGAAAGCTCAATGAAGGGAAGAAACTCCTGACTGAAACAGCAAAAGAAGTTGACCGCCTCCTAAAAAAACACTCAGAAGTAGAAATAAAAAAAGTCGCCAACGTACTGGCAAAAAAAGAACACATCTATATAATAGGTCGCGGTGGGTCATACGCAACAGCATTGGAAGGAGCGCTTAAGATCAAAGAAGTCAGCTACATCCATACAGAAGGATTGGCAGGAGGAGAGTTAAAACATGGGACAATTGCCCTTATTGATAAGGGCACACCGTGCATCGTCCTCGCCCCGGATGACGAAACCTATGACGCTATCATTTCTAACGCAACGGAAATTAAAGCCAGAGGCGGCCTCATCATCGGCATCTCCCATATAAAATCACCCGTTTTTGATGAATGGATAGAAGTAAAAAATGCAGGCTCCCCATTAATAACCCAAGTAATCCCCTTCCAACTTCTCGCTTATCACCTTGCAATAATAAAAAAACTTGACCCTGATAAGCCTCGCAACCTGGCAAAAAGCGTGACGGTGAAATAGTAAAATGCTATAATACCCTAATGGCTGGTGAAATACTCATCACCGGAGAGAATTCCGGACGGACATTTAGACAGGGAGAGAAAATAGGAAGCGGACAACATGGGTATGTTTTTCGTGCAAAAGAAAGTGAAAAAACCTACGCATTAAAACAACCTATCCCGTATTCCCCAACGATAGATATACTCAGAAAAGAAGGTGCAATACATAATGAACTAGACCACAAGCATATCGCGCCGGTCGTTCTCTTTGATGCCTACACAAACGAATCAGGAACGGAGATACCTTTTATTGTTACACCGCTTGCCCAGACAGATCTACAGACATACTTGGATAAAAGAGGTCCTCTTCCTCCTGAACAAGCATTTGAGCTTAGCGAACAAATAGCCGGTGCTTTAGATGCAATCCATAAAAAAGAAGTCATATTCTCTGATATCAAACCTAGCAATATACTGTTATATAAGGGGCTAGATACTGTTGTGCACGGAAAAATAACTGATTTTGGCGGCGCTGTCCACACATATTTCCCAACAGGCGAATATCCTTGGGCTTCCCCTGCTTATGCAGCTCCGGAAGCTTCTTTAAAAGTATCTGAATTGACACCAGCAGCAGATCAATATGGATGGGTTATGGGTGTGGTATACCCGTCTCTTATAGGAAAATCCCCTCTTGAAGAGATTGATAGCTCTTCAGATAAACAATCTCTTCCAGTATTTAGAACTCTCCTCGCTAATCACATGACACAATTACATGAAGCGTTTGAACCAGTTGTAACTCGCGCATCACAACAAAATCCAAAGGAAAGATACACTTCTATGGAAGAATTACTTGATGATTTGAACTCAAGGAAAGCAAAGACAAAAGAACAGCAATCTAAACAATTAAGAACCCTCTAATACCTCTTCCTGTCCTCTTTACATGCACCTCAGTATTTGATACAATAGCTTGACTTAGAGGCACGCCCATGCGTGCTTTGTAGTTTGTAAATCCATGGTACCAGCAGTAAAATTTGTACGGGAAACGTACGATGAGCTCAAACAAGTAGTCTGGCCGACTAAAAATGAAGTTGTCAGATTAACTCTCATTGTTATCGTGCTAAGTGTGCTGATGGGACTCTATATCGGAGGTCTCGATTGGGTCTTCGCCAAAGTAATGGAACTATTATTGAAATAATTATGAACGATACACACAAAGAACCAGTAGCCAATTCAGACTTGGTTGAAGAAAACATCAAAACGGATGCAACGTCAAACGTTGCTGATTTGGAAGAGAATACAGCAGATGTTCCTGAAAACGTTGCTGATGAAAAGATAGAAGAATCTTCAGACGAAGAAGCTGTTGAAAAGGTAGAGGAAACAGCCGCCTCCTCTGAAAGCTCCGACGAGCCAAAGGAAGAAGAGAAGGTTGCCGAATCCACTGAAAGTTCCAACGAGCCAACAGATGTATTGGCTGACGCAAGTAAGAAACATCCAAATGAAGAGATTGCAAAATGGTACATCATTCATACCTATGCAGGACACGAAGATAAAGTAGCCCGATCTCTTAAACAGCGTGTTGAAGCAATGAAATTTGCAGACCGCATATTCGACATCATTGTCCCAACAAGAAACACTATTAAAGTCTCACAAGGTAAAAAAGAAACTGTTAAAGAAAAAATATTCCCAGGATACGTTCTGATAAAAATGGTTTTGGATGATGAATCATGGTTCATGATCCGCAGTACTCAGGGTGTTACCTCTTTCATCGGCGCAGGCAACAAACCAACCCCTATTTCTGAGAAAGAAGTAGAAGCAATCAAGAAGTTTATGAACACAGAAGAGCCACTTTACAAAGTTGCTTTTGTTGTTGGCGAGGCAGTCAAAATAACCGATGGTCCTTTTTCTGACTTCTTAGGAACAATTGACTCAATCGACGAAGCACGAGGAAAGCTCAAGGTCCTGGTAAGTATTTTCGGTCGAGAAACACCAGTTGAACTAGATTTCCTTCAAGTGAAGAAAATCTAGATTTTCCATT
Organism: uncultured bacterium; assembly: GCA_946885425.1. Next base: position 6,994 of record CAMPGJ010000012.1, on the reverse strand, counting down.
TTCTGGGTTCCATTTTCCATTTAAATGGACAATGGCAAATGATAAATGGACAATCGCGAGTAAAAGGAGCGCATTATGGCTAAAAAAATTAAAACACTTATAAAATTAAATATTAAAGCTGGAGAAGCTACTCCTGCTCCTCCTGTCGGGCCTGCTCTTGGTCAGCACGGGTTACCGATCATGGAGTTTGTAAAGGCATATAATGACAAGACAGCAGACCAAAAAGGTAATGTTCTCCCTGTTGTCATTACTGTATACGAAGATCGTACCTTTACCTTTATCACGAAGAAGCCACCAGTTGCAGAGATGATCAAGAAAGTTCTTGGTAAACCAGGATCTCAGAAACCAGGAAGAGAAAAAGCCGGTACGCTTACACAAGCACAAGCAGAGCAAATTGCAAAAGATAAGATGGAAGACATGAACACAGATGATGTAGCAATGGCGACCCGCATAGTAGCTGGTGCTGCTAGATCAATGGGAGTCACAGTCGAATAATATGGGAAAAATTAGAGTAAAATCATTTGAAGAGGAAGGTGAAGACAAGAAGCTAAACAAAAAAGAGCTAGCTCGTGCTGAGGCTATCAAAGCTGCAGAAGCCGCAAAGCTTGCTGCTTCAACTCGTGTTGAGAGAGAAGCTGCGTCAAACGCGGTTAAAAATGAGGAATCTGACGCAACGTCAGACGTTGCTACTGTAAAAGATGTAAAGAAGAAGGTTGTTGCAAAACAGGATAGAAAGCAAAAGCATTCTAAGAGTTATACAAAAGTTTCTTCCCTCGTTGATAAAAACAAGAAATACAAGCTTAATGAAGCACTAGAGCTCCTTGAAAAACTGAAGAGAGCCAAATTTGACGAATCAGTTGAATTACATTTCAACACACACGATAAAGGAATATCAGGTAATTTCACTCTCCCCCACGGAACTGGCAAACAAACTCGTGTTGCTATTGCTAACCAAACAGAAGATCCAAAAGCAGTTGAAGAATTGGTAAAGAACATCGAAGCTGGACAAGTTGATTTCGATGTGCTGATTGCTACCCCTGACGCAATGCCAAAATTAGCTAGAGTTGCACGCGTTCTTGGACCACGCGGACTTATGCCAAACCCAAAAAATGGAACAGTCACTACAAAACCATCTGAAGCAGCAAAAGTATTCGAAGGCGGACAGATGAACTTCAAGACAGAATCAAAATTCCCACTTCTCCACCTGACAATTGGTAAGGTTTCTTTTGGAGAAAAAAAGCTTGCTGAGAATATCAAAGTCGTAGTAGAAGCTGTCAAAACAAGAAACATCAAGGCAGCAACAATTAAAGCTACAATGAGTCCAGGCCTCAAACTAGAAGTTTCTTCCCTCTAAAGAGCTCCCCCATCTTTAACTCTTAATTCCCTGCCGGCAGGCAGGTTAATTCCAACTGGTATTGTTGACGTGACAAATGTAGGTATCATCTGCTTTAATGAGAATATGAAATCAAAAAAGATTAAAGTACCTAATAAAATCAATTTTGCACTTTTAAGTGTTGTCAGTATCATCCTTGCAATTACCCTACTCGCCGTATTATCCAAAGAAATAAAGCAAACATTTAGAGGAAAGGCGCAAATTTCAACAACTCCAAAACTCACAGTCATTGCAAAAAATCTTGAGGTTCCATGGGCCATTGATTTTCTTCCTGATGGCAATATTATCTTCACAGAACGCCCTGGAAGGGTCAACATTCTCAATAAAACCAGTAATCAAATAACTAAAATAGCAGATATACCTGGCGTGTATCTGGAAGAGGAAACTGGTCTTTTGGGCATAGCAATAAGTCCTCAATTTTCTACCAATAACTATGTTTTTCTCTACCATACCTATAACGATGGTGCAACAAAAAACAAAGTTGTCAGATATAAATTAATCAATAATAAACTGACAGATCAGAAAGTTCTTATTGATGGTATCCCCGGCAATGCATATCACAATGGAGGAAGACTACGCTTTGGCCCGGATAAGTTTTTATATGTTACGACCGGCGATGGGAATAATACAACCACACCTCAGGATACCAATTCTCTTGGTGGTAAAATCCTCCGCATAACAGAAGATGGTGCTCCAGCTCCAGGAAATCCATTTAATAATCATGTCTATACATACGGACACCGTAATCCCCAAGGTATAGCTTGGGACGGAACAACTCTTTACGAGACAGAACATGGACCATCAACTCCAAGTTGCTGTGATGAAATAAATAGGCTTACTCCTGGCAAGAATTATGGTTGGCCTGATGTGAAAGGGCCCGAAACAAAAGCTGGTACCGAGATACCTCTTTTACAAACAGGCAATGACACCAATGATACTTTTGCCCCAGCAGGAACCGCATTTTATAACGGCTCTATCTTCTATGCTGCACTACGAGGAAAAGGTTTATATGAAGCAAAAGTAAATGGAGCAACAGCGAGCATCGTCAAACAGCATTTTAAAAATCAACTTGGACGCATCAGAGAAGCCATAGTCGGCCCTGATAATAAATTATATATCACCACAAGCAACAAAGATGGCCGTGGAGCACCAATCTTGGACGATGATAGGATTATCCAGCTTGATTTTGGTGACTCTTCTGAGCAACCAACAAAAGAGCCCTCAGTTGTTCCGACATTTTCATGTTTAGGAGGTTGTCCTACAATATCTGAAGAAGCTCCAACACATGAGCCGGAACCAACAGAATCACCCATTTTGACAGATGCCCCAACAGCTACCCAATCACCTGAACCTTCATCTTCTAACCCTGTGACACAAATACCTCAAGAGCAAGGACTCTTGCAGCTATTTATCCAATTAATTATTGCTATCATACTTTCCCTCTTCGGAAGATGATAGTAAATTAGATTTAGTCAAATTACGCATTTACAAAAATTAGTAGCATTACAAAAAACAAATATATATAATTGATTTAGGATGCAACGCAATCATTACCCCTATTTCATTATTGCATTTTCACTCGTAGGCTTTACTTCTCTCGCTTTTCTTGTAAATTCATCAAGTCAGAAAACTCAACTACGAGGAAATGCACAAGAAGCATATATAACGCCACAATGTTCACAAACGGGTAAAATACAATTCGCTATCTCTTTTACCAATCCTGACCCATTTCCTATAAATTTATTGGCTGATATTTTGATCGACACACAGACGATTAGCAGAAATTATCTCAATGTCGCTCCCGGACAGACAAGAACCGATCTGATCTCGACAAATCTCACATCCCTTCCCAATACAGGAGATATTGTTTTCACTTGGTCACCGGTTACTGATCCATCAACCTCAAATGACACTGCCGCTTCATTCAATCAGTTAACCTGCAACCCAACCACACCCATACCGACTCCTACTTTACGGGTGTCAAACGGAGAAGAGGCTGACAGCTCAATTCTTGCCCTAACACCTCTTCCACCACAGCCTGAAATTACACCCCAACCATTTTACCAACCCATACTTAATGAAGTAACAACAAGAGTACAAACTCTCATCTTTAATTTCTCTCGCTTCATAAGCGCCTTCACTAAATAGACATTATTACGTGCTCTTAAGCTAACTGTTGTCAAAACCGCTCATCCCTGCTATAATCATAGCTAGTCCAAAGACAGTGGGTTCTGCAAAGCAGAATAAATTTCCCACCGAGGAGAAATACGTTATAGAAGCTAGACCTTAGCCCCTATATCCTATCCCTCCTCAATAAACACTATGGCAGACGTAAATACAAGCAAAAATAGACTTAAAAAAGTAGACATCGTTACTGAACTTACCGAAAAGGTTGAGAAATCCAAGGGTATGGTTTTTACTAACTACCAGGGGCTTACTCACCATCAATTGGAAGCTCTTAAAAGAGCAGTTAAAAAACTTGATGCCGAATTCGTAGCAACCAAAAATTCACTCGTTCTCCGCTCGCTGGAAGGAAAAGTAGATCTTGAAGCTGAAAAAGATAAATTTACTCAACCCACAGCTACCCTCTTCTTATACAATGACATTGTTGAACCACTTAAGCACTTAACAAAAACCATCAAAGAATTAAAATTACCAGTTATTAAATTCGGTATTCTCGAAGGCAAACTTATCTCAGATAAAGATGTTGTAAAACTCTCAAGCCTTCCTCCGCTTCCTGTTCTCCGAGCACAGTTGCTTGGACAGATGCAATCACCTATTTCTGGATTGCACCGCGCACTTAACTGGAATCTCCAGAGCTTGGTAATGACACTTAATGCTATTAAAGAGAAAAAGGGATAATTTTCCATTTTCCAGGTTCCATTTTCCAATGGACAATGGCAAATGATAAATGGAAAATACCAACAGAGGGGGTGACTGATTATGGCAAAACTTTCTAAAGAAGAATTAATGCAAGCAATAGAAGAAATGTCTGTTCTCGAACTTTCAGATTTAGTGAAAGCTCTTGAAGAAAAATTTGGTGTTTCCGCAGCAGCTACTATGGTAGCAGCAGCACCAGCAGCAGCTGGAGCAGGTGACGCAGGAGAAGCAGCAGAAGAACAAACAGTCTTCAACGTTGTAATTGCAAGTGCAGGAGGCACAAAAATCGCTGTTATTAAAGCACTTCGTGAATTAGCTCCGACACTCGGACTTAAGGAAGCGAAAGATTTGGTTGACGCGGCTCCAAAAGAAGTCCTGTCCCAAGTTAACAAGAAAACAGCTGAAGAAGCAAAAGAGAAACTCACTGCAGCAGGAGCTACAGTTGAACTCAAATAACGAAACGACGCAAAACATGAGAGTATATTACGCTTTGTTTTGCGTTTTTTCGTATCTACTCCATTCTCCAGATAAATTATTATCAGAATATGCCTTTAAAGAATTCTGAAATGAGGTTTAGTAGTTGCTGAAGAAAATCTAGTGAACCACCGCCACCTCCACTTGGTAATTGACCAGTTCCTGGATCCGTATCAGGAATGTCACTTGGAAGTACATCAGGTGTTGTTGGTTCAGGGGTTTCTACAGGAACGTTTGTTGGGCATCCTCCCAGGCAGGCGAAGGTTGGTGTCGGGTCCTGAGGTGTTGGAGTATTAGATGCCGCACTGGTGGGAGCAGCTGCTACAGTTGGGACAGTTGCACCTTTTTGCCATGCACGGATGTAATCCGTTTGCAGAGTAGCAATATCAGCTGCTTGAGTCTGTCTATCATGAACAAACATATCAAGCAAAATGCTAACAGGAGCTTTCGGTGAACCAGTCGAATTGCACTGTTCTACACCATCGATATAAAACCTGGCGCCTCCCTGATAGATATCCGCGGCATAGACATGATATCCATCTGTTGGATCAAAGTTACCTTTAGGACCGCATCCGCCACTACCAGCATGATTTGTCATCGAAAACTGTTTTGCCTGTGTGTAGTATTCATATACATCAATCTCATTGGATGGACCTTCCCATGTCCAGAAGCCTGGCCAAAACCCATTTACGGATGGCATTTTTACTCGAGCTTCCATATACATGGTTTGGAATTTGGGCCGGGAATGGAGCATGCAGGACGTCCATTGTCTGCCACCTGCTGATTCTTTTTTAGCAGTAATTGTTAAAATACCATTCGCAACTGTGCAATTCCTCCCCCAGTTAAATTCCAATTGTTGGTTTGCGGGATTAGAACAACCGCTATCAAGGCTCTTGCCATCACCAGTGCACGTTGACTCAGCACTTGAGATAAATGACCATTTATTGGTGTCAACGCTGGTTCCATTAAATTCCTCGTCAAAAACAAGATCCCAACCTCCCCCCGTTTGACCTACCGGTTGTGGATTTGCGGTCTGTGCTTTTTGACGAACATCTTGAGGATTTCGAATCTGTAATAATGTTAGTACTAGCGCTGCAACCAAAGCAAACGCTACAAAAAGCTTAGGGACAGAAGAGAAAAATTGGTTTGGCGAGTCTAGTGAATTTTTTTTAACATTCGTAACAGACTTCCTTTTTTGTGACATTTTGAAGATTCACTATTATATATAGTATAGAACCACATCCAAAATGAAGTCAATGATAGAATCCCTATTGACTCTTCTGTTATAGTTTGTTATTTTATATATACAATTGATTTACATCAAAGTAGTTCAAACGATATATGCCAGATCAGAAAGTTTCCATTGATAATCTCCCAGATCTTCTGACCGTTCGTGAAGTAGCAGAAATTCTCCGTGTGTCCCCTCTCACCATCAAACGATGGGGTAAAAGAGGAAAGCTTCCTGCTATCCGTATCAATTCAAGAGGAGATAGACGCTACAAGAAAGAAGCCGTACTTTGGCTCCTCGGCATACAGCACAAGACTGAGTAGGAATTATTTTCCATCGTCCACCCTTGTCAAGCAAGCGGGCTCCTACGTCCGCCCCATTTACCTTTAGAATTCTTGACATGCACCTCTCACCTCAAATATTCAAGCCCCAATGAAAAATGATACCTGGAAAATGGACAATTTTAAGGTTAAAATGAGGTATGGAAGTTTATTCTCACCGAGGTATTGGTTTGGGTAAGGAAAATAGTAAAGCATCCATTCAAGAAGCAAAGAAACGCACCCTTAAATATGAGGCTGATGTGCGCAAAAGCGCAGACAAACAACTTGTCTTGTGGCATGATCGGGGCTTTGTAGAAAACAAACCTTACAGCGAACTGAAAAAACTTGGAATCGTCCGCTTAGAAGATGCATTACAGATGGGGATAGATTTAGATCTTGATATAAAAGAGGGTGTCAATGGTCCCGAGGTACTCAACATGGTTGAGCAGCATAACATGGTTGAACATGTTATCTTTACCTCTTTTTTTCCTAACAAGGTAATAGACATAAAAAAGAAAAATAAAGAAGCAACTGTAGGATTCATAACGCAGATAAGACTTCCCCGTATCACCCTCCCCTTCCTAGCTAGAGCAGGCATGGATTATATCCTCCCCCACGCCGATAAAGTTACCGGACCGTTCGTTCAATCAGCGCACAAATCAGGGATGAAAGTAGTCACCTGGTGCCCATCAAATGAAA
>CAMPGJ010000011.1 GCA_946885425.1 uncultured bacterium | reverse complement strand
GATGAGTATGTGAATAATGATGTACAGGAATACAATAATTATGACTATTCCAATGATAACGATGTAACCACATATCTTTCATGGCATGCCCCAGGAAGGCCATATCGGGTTCGCTCCAGTGAATACTACATCAATAGCTTTCTTATTCTCGCTGCCGTTGAAATCATTCTCTTCTTTTTTTCCCAATATCTCCTTATGCTGGTCGCTTTTTCTCTCGGATTTCTGGCATTCGCACTGGCAATTGTCCCACCTCACACGTTTTACTACAAAATAAGCAGTCAGGGTATCCGTGTTGAAGATAGCTTCTTTATATGGGATGAACTCTACGATTTTTACTTCATGAAACAGCATGGACAGGATGTGCTCCACATCAGGACAAAAGCGTATTTTCCCGGGGAACTGACTATTTCGCTTGGGGATATTCCTACTCAACAAATTAGAGGTGTCCTCCTCAATCACTTACCCTTCCGTGAATATGTAAAACCGACCTTTACAGAAAAAGCCGGAGAATGGCTAGAAAAAAACTTCCCTCTGGAAAAATCAACTTCTGCTTAACATAAGGTAGGTACATGCCTATACCTTCTTGCGTCCCAAATCCGCTTCCGTCTACTGCGTAGCCAGCGCAGACTTATACCTGGTACTCCCGGCGGGATTTGAACCCACGACCTTCAGGTTCGGAACCTGACACTCTATCCAGCTGAGCTACGGGAGCAAACTTTGAATGATAAATTCATGTTTTTTCATAAAAGCTCTGCCAGACCCAGATTTAAGATATTTTTCAAACTTAAAAGCAGTATATTTATTATTAAAAGCAAAATAAGAGATTAATTTTACTGGAAGAAGGATTTTGTAGCAGGAACATAACCCTTTTCATATCTAATTATTCTCTTCCCCAGGTCATCAGTGCAACCGACATACGGTTTATTGTTTGAGCAAAGTAAAACATAAACGTAATAGAACATACCAAGCAATCCTCCTTCGCTAAAACTATTTATAAAGCGGACTTTGTCCGCCGTAGTCCAAAGAAGCTTTAGCTTCGGCGGACGAAGGCGGAAGGGGGGGGATTCGAACCCCCGATAATCTTGCGATCATACACGCTTTCCAAGCGTGCGCACTAGGCCACTATGCGACCCTTCCAAAAGTGATCCCGATTGGATTCGAACCAACGACCTCAACGTCCGCAACGTTGCGCTCTATCCAGCTGAGCTACGGGATCAGTAGGTGTATTTTACCTTATAAGAGTTCAGCAAGCAACTCTGCTATCAAACAGTGAACTATTTCTTACCACCTATTCCTGAGGTTTTTGCCATGAGGAAGACATACGCGACATACGCTGCCATTGCTGTGTAAAATATAGCTTGCAAACTTCGTCCGCCAATCTTCAGCCAAGGAACTTTCTTTAACTTATCCCTAAATCTTTCTTTTTCGTCATCAGTAAGGGGCTTCCCTCCTCCTGCAGCTTCATTTAACCGCTGAACAAATGGCATTACCTCATCCTTAGCTTTCTGTTCCTCTTCTGTTAACTGTGGCTCTCCTTCTGTTGGAGCAGTAATTCCATCCTCATCCTCCCCTCCCTCTGTTGGAGCAGCCAGCTCATCAGGCAGGATCTTCTTCACTTGTTCTTCAGACATTCCATGAGCACCTAAAGCAGCTCTCAAATATTCCTGCATATGCTTAGGAGATCCCTTAAAAGCCTGTGCTGCCTCTTCTAACTTCTCCAAATCACGTTCCTCTTCTGGTTTTTGCATTTCTTCAGTAAAGCTTTTGATATCATGTAAAGATTTTTGCACTTCAGGCTTTTTGAACTCTTCCTCCGGATCTCGCCCCGTATCTTCCATCATCATTTTAAAAGCATCCTCATGCCTTCCCTCTGTGATGTGTTCAAAAAGTTTCTCCTGTCTCTCCCGCTCTGCCTGCTCTTCTGGTGTCTCTACCTTTTCAGGCGCCGTGGGAAAATGTGGTTCTTCATCTTTCGGCGCATCTGCTTCATTTGTATCTTTAACAGGTATGTCAAAATTACCAGACCCTTCGTGTTTGACCTGTTCGTTTAGAGGAGCGGGGGGTGTAGATTTGCCTTCAGGAGCTTGCTGCTTCCTGCCATAACGTGTAGTATCTTTCGACTCTCCTGAACTCCTTTTTGCCTCCCGTTCAGGATGTTCCAATGACACTTTTCTAGGTTCTGATCTTTCAATTCCTTCAGGCATAAATATTATCCTTTCTTTTCTTTCATTAGTCATCTTTTATCCTCCTTTAAATCCCCTTTTTTGTCAAGTTTTACCTCGCCGTAGTCATAAACAAAGGCGGGCGCTCGCCTCGTATCTGATATAATTACACCGCGAGTATATCAATAAGCACACGCTTGAACTTGATATTAACCTTATAAAGAAGTAACAACCATTTATTATTTTATGAAACACGAATTTTCAGCAGGCGGTATTGTCTTTAAAAAAGAAGCTAACAAACTATTTATATTACTTGCCCAGCATTCCTATCATCATGGATGGGTTTTCCCAAAAGGCCTTATTGGCGACAATATTATGGGAGAAGGAAAAGAAGAGACAGCCATTCGGGAGGTAAAAGAGGAGACAGGCGTACTTGGAAAAATATTACGACCACTACCTGCAATTAATTATTGGTTTGTATTTGAAGGTGAAAAAAGAAAAAAAACAGTATACTACTACATTATGGAATGTGTTGAAGAGGATATCACCCAACACGATCATGAAATGGAAGATGTGGAATGGTTGCCAATTGAAGAGGTAGAAGCGAGACTTACTTTTAAAGCAGATAGAAAGATTTGGAGAGAAGCTAAAGAATTGTTGATAAACAACTCACGTCATCCTGGCCGCGTCCAGGATCGCTAACGTTACTGCGGTAAGAGATTATGGATGCGCTTCCTACGTCGCTTACCAGAATGACGATGTGCAACATGAGTAATATTTTAATCAGGAGAGGTGTCTGAGTGGCCGAAAGAGAAGGTTTCGAAAACCTTTGTAGGTGTAAAAACCTACCGCGGGTTCGAATCCCGCCCTCTCCGCATATACAGTTAATTGTTAAGTGTTAACTGTCATCTAGATATAATGTAAAAATAAAGTTGCCCTGCTATACTTGGTATATGTCCGAGACAGGAGAACTGACAGCAGAAGACAGAGGCATCAAGCCGGAAGCAGCACCTACAAAACCAGCCCAACCGGAAATTTCTTTGGTTGCTCCTGTGCAATCTAAAGAACCTGAATTGCCTTTGGTTGCTCCTGTTGAAAGTACGTCAGAAACTATCCGAACCCCAGAAAAGGATGGTTGGGAAAAATCCGGTACACACGCGCTTCTTCTCCTCGACCGCACAGATATAGGCGAAGGATTGAGCAAAAAAGACAAATCCAAGCTGGAAGCGATAGCCACAAAGGAAGAGACACCAAAAACAGAACGGGCAGATGCTGCCGCAGCACATGTATCCAATAAATTTTGGGAAGGAGAAGACAGCGAATATAGAGACAAATCAAAAGAGCAGCAATGGCAAATCTGGGCAGAAAGCATGGACGGATTCTTAAATAAACAGAAAGGCACATCCCAAGAAGAATTTTTTAATAAACTAGGCGTCACGCTGGATCAAGGAGGCGCTTATGCTATCAGAGATAAATTTTTTAAGGATGGCAAAGGCAATATTGGCGAGTTCGCAAAAGCAATAGTCGACACAAATAATCCTGACCAAATAAAGGAAAATATGGAGAGCATCAAAGAACTAGCGAAGTTATATGGAAAAGACGAAAAAGCAACAGAGTCTGTACTCGAACATATCCAGGCACTCAGCAAAGTGCGGTCAGATCCAAACAAATTTATCGAATCAGCAGAGCAACAAATGAGCAGTGATGAAAGCATGCCTGGGTCTGATGTTCTGAAATGGATTAAAGAAAATTCCGGCCAATGGGAAGAAAAAGTGGACTCAAAGAAAAAAGAACTTGCTGAAGAAAATAAAGTCTTAAAAGAAATCCATAAAGCAAAAAATTCTGCTGTTGAAGACAAAAAACGCAATGAAGCAATGGCAAAACGTGACCAGGGTCTACCGTTAGACCCTGACAAAGATGAGCCTCAGGCACTTCTTGCAGGAGAAATTAAGATTGCTGATATTGAATTAAAAAGCGAGAATAATGAGCCTATGGATCAAGTAGAAGTCTTTAAGAAAGTACTGGAAAAACTTGCTGACGATGAGCAAGCTGCCGATATCAAGGATAAGATAGAAAGTTGGGTCATCCATGAATCAGCTCATTTCAGAGAGGCACAAAAATATTATAAGAACGTTAACTTTATCATCAATCTTTCAAAGGATAATGATGGAAAATTTATTGTCCACCCAGAAACACAATATACAGATTTCAAAGATGAAACCTTATCTGAAGAAGAACAAATGAAGATTATTGGACAAGTAATGGTCGCACCAGGTCTAGGGAGAGATGGAAACGATCTAGCCGGCATGAGTAAACATGACATGAATTCCGTACAATTATATGAATATGAAAAGAATGAGGATGGAAAGATCAAAGAAAGTCCTGATGGCGAGCTTATCGGACATCCAACAGGCGCAGTTAGCGAGGCTCGGGATTACATGAATAATCCTGATAACCAGGAAGCTATCGATGCATATATCAATGAACACCATGAAGGGACCCTAACCGAGGAGGTCAAGGATCAGATAATTAGAAATGTTAATCTCAGGGTGGCACTCAAGAAGCAGAATAACCCACAATGGGAAATAGACCTTACAAATCTATCGTAACAATAAAAAGTATTTGTAAGGTCTTTATAATGCACAATCATCCGCTATTTGTTATAGTAAATATATGTCAGAATATCACGAAACACCTCCCGCTCCTCCCAGCAGAGAACAGGAGGCAACTACAGGACCTCTAGCGCCAGAGCGCAAAGAGGAAAATGCCGAGAAACTCATAGATCGTCTTGCTTCCCAGCCAGTCGCAAGACTCATGGCAATCCATGAGGACGAAAATGCATTTGATCCAGACCATACTTTCGGGCCAGAAGCGAAGGTGATAGCTGCAGACACTATTAAACAATTCCCCTCCCCCACGGAAGTCGCGGCAGACTCATATGAAGCAAGAAAAACTGAGACTGCAGGAGACGTACCTCTCCAAGAGAAAACAAGACTTTGGAGAGAAAGCATGCAAAAAAAGGTAAAGGAGTGGAATGAATCACCTGATGCCACAACAATCCAAGACACCCTCAAATCGCTGGGCATTGAAAAAGAAACATCGGATGAGCAGCTTGAAACATTCCGCGAGAAATATGTACCTGCAAAGAATAAAGGAGAATCTGATATATCTGCAAAAAAACGTGCCCAAGAAGGGTTGGAACAATTTGCCAAAGACATGGCAGAAGGATGTAGGACAGGAGAAAACGGACAGATAGATCTAGAAGAATTTGATAAACGGCTCAATGCTTCTCAAGAGCTTTTAGCCATATTTGGAACAAAAGACAACGCTGACCTGAAAGTAAAATATTACGCCACAGCCTACGCTATGGCTGATGAAAAAAATCCTGAAGACACGAAAAAAGCTGCAACAGAAAAAATCGCCAACCATCTCCAACAAGCAGTAACAGACCCTGTAGAAAGGAAAATACTCACCGACCTCCACCAGAGGCATCAGCAGATAGAAGAAGAGAATCAAAAACCACCAGAACCAGAACCAGAACCAGAACCAGAACCAGAACCAGAACCAGAACAAACAACAGAAGCATCGGAGTCTTCAGACAAAGATAAATTTTTAACTACGTCTCGCTTACAAGAACTCCAAAGTAATATAAATGAATTCCTCGCTAAAGATAAGAACCAAATTACAGAAGAAGATCTTACCCGAATAAAACCAATACTATCCGAATTTCTCAAAGGCTCACAAATTACTGATGAAGAACAATTCACTGACATGATTGGGAAATCTTTTCAAGAAGAAGGGGCAAAACGAATTATGGATAAAATTACGGAAGCTTGGCACGGAGAAACTCCTTCCTTCTATGCCCTCCAAACTTTAAAAGACGATGATGGGAAAGTAGTCCCTATCTTTATCCTGAATGAAAACATTCCCACACTTTTGCGTCATGAAGCCCTCTCGCCTATTATAAATGACCTTTTAGAACAAGCACAGGCACCCGCAGAGAAAAACCCACAGGGAAAGCTCGAGGCGTTAAAGGTTTCTCGTCTTCATGAGATTATAGACGGCTTACAAAACTTTGCAGAGAAAACAAAAACTGGTACTGTAACTGAAGATGATAATGAACAGGCAGGATCACTTTTCAAGGAATACCTTACCGGAGTGGAGTTTTTTAGCGAAGAAGAATATAAAGAAACTCTTAAACAACTTCCAGAAAACCAAATTCAAGAGCTTATTTCAAAAGCAAAAGAAGCCTATGGAGGAAATGTCCCTGATATAGGATATGCTATCAGAGCTGTAGATAATGACGGAAAGCCTGCACTAGATCCAATAAGTGATAACCAGATCATCCCGCAATTTATGGCAAATGAAAAACTTGCAGAGATTATAAACAAAAAACTTCTGGAACAAATGCCACCAGAAGAGCAGCCAGAAGCCTAAACTCCCCTAATTCTTGACTTTCGCAACCTAATCCATCACACTAAAAACAGTATGTTCTCTGCCTTGAAATCTCGTCTATTAGGTATCTTTCTCTTTACATTATTATTCACGTCTTTTCTCTTTTCTCTCCCCGTCCCGGCAGCAGCAGCTTCCTTCACTGCACCAAATACTGAATCTGATGTGCCACAGAACTCACATACCTATACTCAGACCGTCCTGATTGATATTCTTTCCGCGATTTCATGCCAGATAGTAGGGATTGACCCGACAGATACAAGCAAGTCATGTCTTACTGTCAACCCGGAAACCCACAAGATCGGCTATGCGCCACAACAAGATGGCCAATTAGGCGGTGTCATAGGTGTTCTGACCGACCAGATTGGCGTACTGTATACAGCTCCTGCCGGTTCCGGACAATATGTTTCCTACATGGCAAGCAATTTTGGCATTGTTAAGCCAGCCGTGGCTGCTAATACTGCAAAACAGGATTGCACAAGAGTAGGTCAGGACCCAAAAGAAGGTGTTGGATTTTGTAGCCTGCAACCCATCTTTGAACTTTGGAAGACGACCCTGAACGTTGCCTATTTCATCCTGGTCTTAGTATTTATCTTCATCGGTGTGGCTGTAATGCTGCGGATCAAGATAGACCCTCGTACCGTCATGACCGTCCAGAACCAAATTCCCCGTGTTGTCATCTGTATTCTTCTGATCACCCTTTCCTATGCTATAGCCGGATTTATGATAGATATGATGTGGACAGGGACGTATGTGGGAATCAATGCTATAGCGAGCGGGAAAAACGATGTCCTGTTACCAGGCTGTGGTGGTGGTGGAAATAATGAAGATAATGCAGAATCCAAACCGGATGGGGCATCAGGTTATCTTTCCGGCGATCCAACCAATCCAAGAAAACTTTCTGCAATTGCCACATCAAAACTGTTAGACACCCCTATTTCCTACTTCAATCAAGTTTTCCATTCAAATGATGATGGTGTGGGCAACTGTGATTCTGTCCAAAACGGGTTTTCAGGAGGCATTTTCCATGTTACGCAAGCAGTCTCACATGCAATAGGAGGTCTGGTTCGGGATGTCATTACTCAGCTTCTCGGGCAAAGAGATTGTAATCCGGTAAAAGCAGGATTCCAGGCAATCACCGGCGGGCTTTTTGGTGGAGGAGAAATAAAAGACTGCGCTTCAAAAGTACTCTCTTCCGTCTTTGGCTTCCTGGCAAATATTATCTCCTGGCTGATTATCCTTTGTGCTATCCTGATCTCACTTTTCCGTGTATGGTTCAAACTCATTCAGGCATATATCCATATCCTGTTCTATGTTATTGCTGCACCTATCTGGATTGCGATGGGCTTGATTCCGGGACGGCCGCTTGGGTTTGAGAACTGGATGCGCAATTTATTTGCAAATATGGCTGTCTTTCCTCTCACCGCCTTTCTTTTCGTTGCTGCCAGAGTCTTCCTGGATGCATTTAATGTACAGGATTCTACCAGAGTCAATCCGAACAGCTCGTTCATCCCTCCCTTGGTAGGGAATCCAAATATGGAAGTTTTTGGTACACTCTTAGCCTTTGGTGTCGTCCTCATGGCTCCGGGACTGCTTGACCTACTGAAAGAGAAGATGAAAGCCCAAGGCACCAAGATAGGCGGACTGGCAGCTGCTTCAATGGGTGCTGCAGTAGGGGCCGCCACCGCCGTACCGAAGAGACAATGGGCGAACTTAACAGCCAAAGATCAATATGGTGGAGCAACAGGACCAGTCTCCGCTATGACTCAAAATATGGGCAGAAAGTTCATGACAAGCTCAAAATCCCCTGTCCAATGGGTACCTGGTGTTAAGAACTGGGCTGAGAATCGCCAGCAGAGAAAAGACAGATCACGTTCTGGCATGGGCTATACGACACCTGAAGAGTATAAGAAGAGACAAGAGAAGCTGGGTGTAAGAACGACAGAAGGCAACGTTATGGGTAATAGATCTGCAGCCGGACAGGGAGAAGGAAGCACACCACAGGGACAACTACAAAGGCAAGGAAGACAGTGGCCTCCACAAAACGGCGGACCATTACCAGGACTACCAACTAATCCAAAATCCCCAACTACACCTGGGGGTCAAGGGATGGCAAGAGAACTTCCACAAGGATGGAAGGGACAAGGATGGAAAGGCACACCAGTTAATAAACCAGAAGACATGGCAAGAATTGGAGCAATGGGACAAGGTTCACAAAAATCACAAATCCCTTCCTGGAAGAAACCTTCAGAAGGAATAGCAGCCAATACAAACCAAGATATGTCCCGAATCAGAAAAATGGGTCAAAGTCCATTCAAACAAGACGCGGGTAATCAGCCAGCAGGAGGAAAGCAAATAGGATCTCTCAATGTAAATAAATTAACTGCCGGACAATTAAGCGTACAAGGCGGCCTTGGAGGCAAGCATGAACCTGCTCCAGGTATCGCCCCTGCACCTAAGCCATGGACACAAACCTTTAAAGAAGCGGGACAGTCTGTCAAAGAAGGTTGGAAAGACATGAATAAAGCAGACGAAAATCTAGGGACACCGCAGCCCGCAGAAGGTTCTGCAAAACCGGCAATAACAGACATCGGACAGGCATCATCGCATAACGAATCCAAGACGAAGCATATGGCAGAAGAATTTGCCCATAGAATGAATAAATATCAGGAACATGAAGGTGGTGAAGAACCAGCTCAGCCAGCACCGGCTATAAAACATAGTGAACCGCAAACAAACATGGCAATGCCGCAAGAAGTCACGCATCAAGAATCACAATCAAGCCAAATTGAAGAAGCATTTGCCCATAAATTTAATAACTATAAAGCACATGAAGGCGGTGAAGAACCAGCTCAGCCAGCACCGACCATAAAACATAATATACAGACATCACAACCTGAGGAACATGTACAGGAACAACCAACTATTATTACTAAACACAGTGAACCACCGCAAATTAATGAACCGGCTCCGCAGCATGTCACACAAGATGTCACACGGACGATACACATAAAAACAGAGAGAGGCAACGTAGAAGAAGCCGCTCCAGTATCTACTCAGCATATCAACCACGCACCAACTACTACATCCATGCATCCCGGAGGTCAGGGGGCTACAGAGAAAGAAGGATCCAAACCAGCACCAAAACCTGAAGCGCCCACGAACCGCAAGAAATAACCCCACTAAAAGAATAACTAGAATATTGTTCGAGCGGAGTGCAACGCCGTCGAGAACTAATGGATCGCATTTGCTTCTCGACTCCCGATGGTCGCTCGAAGAATAACGTTATTAACCCTATGTTACGCTCTGAGTGTGAAGGCGGCTTTTGGAATACTGAAGACAGATTCAAACACAGCTTCCCATACATTTTCCTCTTTCTTCGCTTTACCATAGAAGAGACCCTTAAGTATTGCCAGTCCATAGAGGTACCCCCAGCTTGTATGACTTTCTTTCTTAATTAACTTCATAAGATCCTTCGTGAAGAAAGGCTTGGTTACCTCATTATTCCACATATCCTTTGAACTCACTTTAAAGTCACCAGGGAGCTTACCTAAAGCGTCAAGGACATTCTTGTACCATGCCATATCATGGCGTGGACCAGTAGCCATTTTATCGATCTTTCTGGAATTAACAAGTTCACCCACCACCCATTCTGAGACAGCCCGCTTATAAAGCAGCTGCTGCTTCCCTTGGACTTTCCATGGATCAATTTTACCATTAGTCTTGAACTCAGGATGATTGTACATCTGCCTGTTGTATCGTGACTCAGCTAAGCTCATGGTTCTCCAGGCACCCTTATTCTGCTTTCTTACTGGATCGTAATCTCCTCCCTCATAGTCCCAAAACCTCGCGTGCATGTGATACTGAACACCCTGGCCATATGATTTAACATCATAACGCAAATCCTGCATAAACCCTGTCATCGACTCCTGGAATTCCTTTTGTTTGAAATAAAATCCTATCTCAGGAGCCCAACCTCCGAAATCCTGCAGCTTAATCTCCTCAGCTCCGCGAATCTTTTTGCTGATTCTTACAGCACGCTCAAGCTGGTTGTCAAAGTAGTGCCGCTCTGCCTGTTCATCAAACAACAGTTGATTGGACGATATATCCCGATACTCTTCAACCCGCTTTTTGCGTTCCTCTTCAAAAACCTTCTTCTGACTATTTGTAGCTTTCTTCTCCATATCAGTAGCCTTGCCGATCTCTCTACGGGCATCACTCAGCTCATGAAAGACCTCAAGGATAGGCTTTTGCCACCCTCCATTCTTTTTATCGCCGTGCCATGACTTGGTGACAATCGCGAGCATTGGTTCCGTCACCAAACTTCCGAAAGTACCGATCGTTTCCTTGTTCCCTGTCTTTCCAGCCTTGCCTTCATCTTTTCCCTTCTCATCAATGATATATTTGGCGCGTGATGCACGGAAGTGGATAAATCTTGCGAGCGTATCATACATTTGCTTGTGACCCAAAAGCGGGGCATCATTCCTAGCCGCAGCCCCGGTAAACCTGACCAAATTAGTCGCGATCAATTTTGCAAATTCTTTGTTGATTGGGTTGAGTTTTACTTTACCTGCACTTTCAGCTGCCTCACTAATGGCCTGTTCAACGATATGTTTCTTTTTAGCATCCGGACCAAAGCTTTGGAAAAAGTTAATATAATTAGCAAATTTTTCGCCATTTTTACGTGGAAGCTCAGTCCTCATCTGCCATACTTTGTCTTTCTTTCCTTTCTCATCTTCATAAAATACCTCCTTATCATCATCATCGAATATTTCCTCAAATTGCACCTTCCCATCTTTATCAGCTGGCACAGTAAAGATACTGTTAAGGTCCTCATTCTTAAACCACACAGGTTTTCCGTCTTTTTTAACCTGCCCGAGAATCCCACGGGCAGCGTCTCTATCAATAATATCACCATTTGCATGAATTACCATCCTCCCAAGAGCATCCCGCACATTACCTTCTTTATCCTTATCAAATCGTCTTCCCTGGTCATCTACCACCTTACCTGATTCATCATACTTATAATTATATGAGAAATCATAATACGTGTCATAGCGCATAGGTGAGTACTCACCATTGGCAACATTATCTACCCTATGATTCCGGATGTGCCGTAACCCATTAAAATCAAATAATTTCACACCCGATGTGTCGTACATTGGGTTGCCATCCTTGTCTGTAATCTCATTTCCATTACTGTCCACTTTTTTATCACCGAACTGTCTTTCCAGCATTTCGTAATCACTTATGTAGTAATACCCGAGATAATTATCAATAACTGTACCGCCCAAAATCCCATCCATCTTATCCAACGATTTATAATCAGCTGCAAACATAGACATAAATTGCCAGAGAGGACGCTCTCCCCACATATCTCTGGTCAAATGACTTTTAGATAGAAGCGCTTGCAGATTCTTTGCGAGCTCTTCTTCATTGGTATAATTTTCTAAGTAAGAAAGATGCATCTGTCTGATCATTGTTACGAAATACCCTTCCATTTCTATCACTTGCGCCAGATCTTTATAGTCCTCCTTAACTGTTTTCTCCGCAAGCCTCCCCTTATCCTTATCCTGGATATCATGCTTTTCCTCCATTTCATCAAGCAGCCATTTCGGCACAGCCTCTTTTTTGCTACCACTGAAAGCAGTATCTTTCGCGTCGAGCATACTTTCGATAGTGACCTGAACGAAGCCTCTTTTGTCCGGTAATTTCAACTGGAATACGTTCCATTTACCGTTCTCGTCCTTATACTGTTCCCAATTAATACGCTTTCTGATAGCCAGCATGATATTCCCTTTATGTGCTACCTCATGAAGTTCAAATTTGACAAGCCCTGCTTCCACAGGTGTTTTTGTTTTTTTACCCTCTTTGTCTACAAGATCACCATTACTATTAACCAGATACCACTTATCATTCCCCCGCTGCTCCACCTTCCTGCCTTCCTCATCTACCCGGAGGACCCTCCTTTCCCATGCCGGGTTATCACTATTCTCAGCAAAATCGTCAGAATAAATAAAACTCATTTGCCAACCCATGTTTTCAATATCGGTAACCTCACTCGACTCATAAACTTGCCTATTATGCGCCTCAAATGCATCCGCCATCCCAAATGCGCGCCAGACATCTTCATCATGCTGAAATTTTTGAAGCAGAGCCATAACATCTGTTCCCCGCTGTCCGGTAAATCCCTCCAGAAAACCCAACGCCTCTTTCCCTGACATACCATTCAGAAGCAATGTCTTTACTACCGCGTGAGCCTTCTTTCGATCTTCTGGATCACCTTTTCTCCCTTTCACTCCCATATCAAACAATGTATCAATAACGTCTTTTTTATCTTTTTTCTCCCATCCATAAATCTGCCAATCAGTATCATTGTCTTCATTCACTTCTAAATTCGATTTTGCCCCCTTCTTAATTTCTCCTTTCTCATCTCGTCTATCTACCAGGCTTTCCATCTTTTCTTCTTTTTCTATCTGCCACAACTTACGCGCCTCCAGCTTCGCCTTATCCAATTCAGTTTTAACTTGATTCTCTTTAGAAATGGCAGCAGCAATCGATTCACTTCGGGCTCTGTGTTCAACGTCATTCTCATGAATAATATCGGTATATGACCTGCCCCCACGCTCACGTTTTACTTTCTCACTGAGGTCTTCAGGATTTTCATACGCCTCCTTTTCCCTTTTTCTCTCAGCCTCTTCTGGGGAAAGATCACTTTCTACACGGAGAAGAGCGCTTGCCCGTTCAGGACTAATACCTTTGGCAACAGCTGCTTCGATTATTTGGCTCTCAGACATACCCGGAGAAACGACTTCTTTCATAACTTGCGCCTCTGTTTTGGAAGCTCCTGTCACCACAGGCTTACGCTCTTCTTCCCTCGCGTTACTGGATTCTGCGCGTGATACACTTGCTTGACGTACTGCCTTGGGAGCTTCTTCTCGTCTCCCTACAGGCTCTTTTTTATTTCTCAGTTCTGCTATCTTGCCACGCGCTATAGCAATAGCTTCCAACCCATGAGCATCCTTACTCGCCTTATATTTTTCTTCCAGCTTATGCCATTGCTGGCGTAGCGCATCTATCTCAACAGGTCTAGCAGCAGCACTGCCTGGCTTGGCACGGTCAATGAGCGCCATGAATGCAGCCTGTATCTCTTCTGTCTTAATAGTAGTGGCATCGAGCCCGTCCTGCTTCTTAAAGTACGCCTCTCTTGCCCCCGCATCGGTAACAATCTGCTTATCAGAGACCATTTTTGTTTTACCATCCACAACTACTTTCTTATCTTCACGCTGAGATAGCCCCTCAGCTAACGCTTCTTTTATACCCATGACTGCCAATCTCGTGTTATAACTACGGTCAATCTCTTCTTGCATGGCCTTACCCTCTTTTTGTTTTTTCTTTAATTTCGCTGTCTCTTCCGCTAAATTTTTTGAATAATCTTCCCAGTCTGCATATTCAAGTGCCCGCTGCATTGGCCTCCATTCAGAAATCGGCCGCTCCTGCGTATGTTCATCCAGCTCCAGAGCCATAACACCGAACAATTGCTCAACCTTTTTATCACTATATAAAGAGTCTTTTGCTAGCTCAAATCCATCACGTGGAAGATCCGCCAAAATACCTTTACCTTCTTTTTTCTGTTCGTGGCGTTTTAGCTCAGGAGGAAGCAGCGTCCGCCTTGTCTCATGAGGCCTATCAGCACGCTCTTTCTGAGACTCGCGGCTTTCAAAAATGCTCCGCTCTGGCTTCGCTTTTTCTGGAAGAGTCTTTTGTGGTCTTGTCTCAATTACATCAAATGCATCTATTGGCATAGTGGCCATACTCCTTCTTCCAGCATACAGTCTTTCACGTTCAACTGTCAATTTGGACTCCTGTTCTGTCATGGCTGTAGTTTAGTACAGGCTGAGCGAGGCTGCTTTATATTGGGATGATAAAAAGATTACAAAATCATTGCGAAGCTAGTTTAAAATGCAAAGTAAAAAGTTCAAAATTGCAGTTCAAAATTTATAGTTTATTCTTCCCTTTCAATGTGGCAATACTTGAACCTAGGATCTTTGCCAATTCATCTGTTTCTTTGAGTAGAATATTTATTTCTGTAATAAGCTCTTTATCTAGATCTCTTGATAAAGCGAGCCAAGATTTTGTTTCATTTGCACTTTTGAGAGCATGATTTAGAAAATTTATAAAATCCTCTTACTTGATGCTGCCTGAGCTTCTATAATGTTTGCACCAATACTTGTAGCAGCACGTAATAATTGATCTGTTATTACCCAACTAGATTTCTTT
>CAMPGJ010000010.1 GCA_946885425.1 uncultured bacterium | reverse complement strand
TCTTCAGGTACTTCTTCTTTAACTTCAAATTTTGCACCAAGCTCTCCTCCATCCCATACGATAGATTGGCGAGTCAAAAGATCAACGTTTCCTTTATAGGTATTTTCAGCACCAATAGGAAGAACCATTATTGCGGTATTTGCTCCAAGTCTAACTTCAATACTTTTAACAGTCTGTAAGAAATCCGCACCGAGCTTATCCATTTTGTTCACAAAACATAGACGAGGTACTCTATATTTATCTGCCTGCCTCCAGACTGTTTCAGACTGAGACTGAACACCTTCTTCAGCGTCAAGAACGGTAATACCACCATCAAGTACACGAAGTGAACGTTCAACTTCAGCTGTAAAATCAACGTGTCCAGGAGTATCAATAATGTTGATTCTGTGCTCGTTGCCCGCACTCAAACCTGTTGTAGGTGTCCAAAATGCAGTTGTCGCAGCAGAAACGATAGTAATACCTCGCTCTCTTTCCTGCGCCATCCAGTCCATTTGTGTATTTCCCTCATCGATATCACCAATTTTGTAGGTTTTACCTGTGTAATACAAAATACGCTCAGTTGTAGTAGTTTTTCCTGCATCAATGTGGGCGATAATGCCAATATTTCTAATTCTATCTAGTGGAAATTTTCTGTCAGCCATAATTTTAAAAATAAAAATCCCTCATCGGGACATTTATGAGTATACCATATAAAAAATCTCATTTCCATATGAGAAATCTCTTCCTTTCCCTTTACAATTATTAATAAAGAACCTACACTAGAATTAGGTCGTTTTGTAAATACACGATCTTTATGTCGGTGGACAAAATCGACTAAAATTATGGCGGAGAATAGCAAGCCTTCTATCAATCTATTACCAAATAAAGGAGAAGGGTTCATGAACCAATTCCTTAATTGGGCTGTTAACATAGGGCGTCTGCTTATAATTATCACTGAGACAGTTGCCCTAGCAACATTTCTATACAGATTTGATCTTGATATGAAAATTGTTGACTTACATGACGAAATAAAACAGAAGAGTTTTATCGTCAAAAATTTTCAAACATACGAAGACTCTTTCCGCAATTTACAAGAGAGACTTGCCCTGGCTAAAGATTATGATAGACAGAGCCCTATCACTCTCAAGATTTTTACAGACATCACAGAGCTTGGCCGTGGAAAAGTTACATTCCGTAATCTTTCAGTTTCCACAGAAACAGTAAGAATAGAAGCATACGCACCCTCTGCTATGGCATTATCACAATTTACAAGTGCATTAAAGACATATCCTAGTATTGCGTCTGTAAGTATAGATAACGTAGAAAATAGTGCAACAAACGCACGTATCGTAGTAAGCATCACAGCGCTATTGCAAGGAACTGATAAAAATAAGGCAACTAAACCTGTCTCGCAAAACCAAACACAAGGGAGTCAGCTTTAACATCTATGAAATTACCAAAAAATTATTTTGAAAATCTTTCAGCAATAAAATATCGGGAATATCTAAAGTTACTCCCGCATGCCCAACAAGAAGGCATTAAAAACTTTATTACCCTTCTACTAACATTCGCAGCCCTAATATTTTTTGGCATTTTTGCTATCAATCCTACTCTTTCCACAATTATCGACCTAAAAAAACAATTAAAAGATAATATATTTGTCGCAGAGCAATTACAAAAAAAATATACCGCTCTTAGCACGCTTCAACAAGAATATGGCACCCTTACCTCCCAACTCCCAATCGTATTTGAAGCAATCCCACAAGAACCATCCGTTTTTCTCCTCACTGGACAAATTCAAGCTCTCGCAAAACAATCAGACGTTACAATTACAGAACTTCGGGTATTTGAGGTAGAAATTGCTGGCAAAGGAAAAACGATAACAAAAAACCCTTCTTTTACTTTTGGTTTGCAATCGAGCGGATCTTACGAAAAATTACTTGCTTTTTCACATTCTCTCTCACGGCTTAACAGAATTGTTACGATAGAATCAATTTCTTTAAGTAAAGAAGAAAGGACAACTTACTTAGTATTAAACATACGAGGTAGAACTTATTTTAAACCTTAAAGATCCAGTATTACACCTATGAAACAACAAAAAAATATACTTTTCATTCTTATCTCTTCTTTTGTTGTAGTAGCTGCCTGGGTTGGGTTTAATCTCTACCATAAGTGGGTCACCACAACCATCAGCCCTGATTTACAAATACAAATTAACCCAATTGAGTCTAGCTTTGACAGAGATACTATTGAAAAAATCAAGACCAGGAACCGTATTTCACCTGCAAATGATCTTGATAATACTCAGCCATCAGCTTCGACAAGCCCAACACTATCACCAATACCTACACCTGAGCAAACAACAGAAAATGAGATACCAGGAGTATGAAATCAAAAAATAATCTTTTAAATAAAAAATTACCAGCGCTTTTTAGTATTGTCCTAGTTTCCATCTCACTCGTCACAATTTCATGGCTCAGTGGAAATATTATTCTTTTTGGGACTAAGGCTGCGACAGCTAATGTGCCCAAAAATGTACAAATAAGCAATATTTCAGACTCTTCTTTTACTGTTTCCTATACAACTGATGAAAAAGTCTTTGGAACAATAGTTTATGGAAAAGACAAAAAGCTTGGAGGAGTCGGTATGGATGACCGTGACCAACTTATTGGTAAACCTGTTGCACATCGTGCACATCATATAACTATCCAAGGGGTTAATCCTTCAACGACTTATTACTTTTCAATAGCTTCCGGAGATGAAACGTTTATGAATGATAAAGATTTTTATCATGTAACTACTGCTCCCCCATCTCTAGATAAACCAACCTCACAACCTCCACTCGCAGGAAAAGCAAGCTTGGATGATGGCAGCATCCCAACTGAAGCAATTGCATATGTAAAAACTGATTCTTCTCAACTCTTA
This sequence comes from uncultured bacterium, assembly GCA_946885425.1. The sequence continues at coordinate 12,252 of CAMPGJ010000010.1, read as the reverse complement.
TCAGCAGTTCTTAAACCTGACGGTAGCTATTTGATCCCCCTTAATAGTATGCGCAAAGTTGACTTTTCAGCATATATCGCCTTTTCACCTGCTACAAAACTAGATATTCAAATTATATCTCCTACACTCCAATCCTCTCTCTCTACTCTTGCAGGCCAGGCAAATCCTGTCCCACTTATTATCCTCTCTAAAGACTATGATTTCTCCTTGGAAGATAGATTTTCAGCTTTCTCTGCATCAGATTCTGCCACTGCATCCGGCGCGGCTTCACTTGCAGATAACCCTGGGCTCCCTGATATGAAAGACACTACAATTGTAACAGCACCACAAATAATTACCCCTAAAAATTTACAAACATTTACTGACCAACAACCTCGCTTTAGTGGTAAAACTATACCCGACGCAGATGTGGAGGTTATAATAATCAATTCAGGAACAGAAATCAAAACGACCGTCCAATCAGATACATATGGGAATTGGTCATTTCGCCCTTCGACACCCCTGAGTGCTGGTAACCATACAATAACTATTAATTCACCTGATTCTGAAGGGATCACGCAACAAATCACAAATGCTTTTACTGTATATGCTGAAGGAGGACAATTTATAGAACCATCTATCTTACCAAGCCCGACCACTAGACCTACATCAATCCCTCGACCAACAACGCAGCCAACGATACAGCCAACATCCCTACCAACAATTGACCCAGCAACGAACATTACCCCAACAGGACCCGGCAATGGTGGAGATGGGAGTGGAACAGGAGGGAATAATGGCCCGGGAGGTGATGGAACAGGGTCACTTACACCAGGAGACGGGCAAAATGGCCCCACATCACCACCAATACCTCAAAGTGGAAATGAAGTAATTACAATTGCTGCTTTTGCCAGTGTCATTTCCCTAATAATCGGTGGTATACTCTTTACCTTCCTATGAAAATTGCAATTATTGGTGCCGGATTTACCGGATTATCTGCTGCTTATGAACTCGTAAAGAACGGGCATGAGGTTACAGTATTTGAAAAAGATACGCAACCAGGAGGTCTTGCCATAGGATTTAAAGAAAAAGAGTGGGACTGGACGTTTGAGAAACATTATCATCATTGGTTCACAAATAAAATGGATGCAGTCAACCACGATCAATCTGTGCTTAATTTAGCCAGAGAGATTGGACACAAGGTGTTAATAAGACGACCAAAAACATGTGTATATGTTAACGGTAAAATTTACCAATTCGATGGACCGAAAGAAATTCTAACATTTCCAGAGCTTACAGTTATGGAACGACTTCGTATGGCTGCAGTAGCTGGATTTATACGTTATAACCCACTCTGGCAACCTCTTGAAAAAATTAATGCAGCAACGTTTTTACCCAAAACAATGGGAGAAAAAGCATATAAGATGCTTTGGGAACCACAACTTGTCAATAAATTTGGTAAAACTGCGGATGATGTTTCGCTCGCGTGGTTCTGGGCACGTTTGGCATCACGTACACCTTCACTAGCATATCCTGAAGGCGGCTATCTCGCATTCGCTAAGCACCTCGTCAAAATAATAGAAAAAAAGGGCGGCAAAGTCCTCCTCAACACAGAAATTCTAGAAGTCAAAGATGACGGTAACAAGGTTACTACAACCTACAACTCTTCGAGCCTGAGCCTCAGAGCCGATGGCCAACCTACAACCTCAAAACGTGAAACGTTTGACAAAGTCATCTTTACCTTGCCTTCTTTCCTTTTCCTAAAAGCACTTCCACAGCTTCCCGAAAGTTACAGGAAAAAATTCCATCGTTTAAAAAGTCTCGGAGCAACAAATCTTGTTCTCCGTCTGAAAAAACCGTTTCTTCCAAATGACACTTACTGGCTAAGCATTTGCGACCCAAAAGCTCCTATTATGGTTATTGCTGAGCATACAAACTTTATGGATAAAAAACATTACAACAATGAACACTTGGTATACTTGGGAAATTATCTAATGCAAGATGACCCTCGCTTTATCATGAATAAAGAAGAAAAATTAAAACTTTTTGAACCATTCCTAAAACAGATAAACCCAGACTACAAAAAACATCTTATTGGTACTGAACTTTTTAAAGCTCCTTTTGCTCAACCAGTTATTCCGACGAATTACTCCAGAATGATCCCTTCTATGATTACACCTCTTAAAAACGTTTTTCTTGCCAATATCGACCAAGTCTATCCATGGGATCGCGGAACAAGTAATGCAGTTTATCTGGGGAAAAAAGTTGCAGAACTTGTCCAGAAATAATTTGTCATTTCGAGCGTAGTCGAGAAATCTCAAACCACAAATCTTTATTGCAGCACAGCGGTATGAGATCCCTCCACTCGTTCCTCGGTCGGGATGACAATGAGATTTAATGAAAATTAAAGAATCCAAATTTAAAATTATCCTCGCAGTTCTCATTCTTACAGGCGCTATTCTCCGTTTTTATAACCTAAACTGGGGAGCTCCATTCTACTTTCATCCTGATGAAAGGAACATAGCATCCGCTGTATCCCAACTAAATTTCCCAGACCAAATGAACCCTCATTTTTTTGCCTATGGTTCTCTACCTATATATACTATTTACTTTACGGGGATGGTGGTAAATAGCACTCAATATCCAATGTCAAATATCCAAGCCACAATATCCAATGTAAAATTTGAGGAAGCAATAATTATAAGCAGAGTTTATTCTGCTATTTTTTCTATCCTCCTTATACCATTATTATTCTTTATCGGAAAGAAATTAAAAGATAATAAAGCAGGTTTACTTGCTGCTTTTCTTGCTACGATGAGCGTTGGATTTATTCAATTCGCGCATTTTGGCACATTTGAAATGTGGCTAACCCTTTTTGGAGTCCTCTTGTTTTGGTTATGTCTAAAAAAAGTTACAGAGAACACCATTTTTCTGATGGGATTAGTATTGGGTGTGCTTGTATCGACAAAAGTGTCCTCACTAGTGCTTTTTCCTCTTCCAATCATTGCAATCACTCTTTCTCTCTTTGTCATTCCCGCGAAAGCGGGAATCCAGGAAGAAAGATATAGATCCCGGATCAAGTTTGGGATGACAATCCTGAAGCATTTCATACTATTATTAATAGTCGCTTCAAGTGTTTATATCATCTCTAACCCTTACGTCTTCTATGACACAACGGCTTTCCAATCGAGTATGAAGTATGAATCCACCCTTGCCCTAGGGATATTACCTGTATTTTATACGGGTGAGTTTTATAGTACGGTACCAGGCGTATTCCAGTTTCTTTACGTATACCCCTTCCTGCTAAACCCGGTCATTACGTTTCTTTTTATTCCTGCTTTTTTTTATATTCTTTATAAGGGGTTTAAAGAAAGAAAATCATCATATATATTACTTACTACTTTTTACATAATACTTTTTTGTTCTCAAGCTTTCCTCTTCGTAAAATGGACAAGATATATGGTGCCGACATTACCGTTTATGTATTTAATAGTAGCCATTGCCTTGTCTGAAGTCATTGCGAGGAACGAAGCAATCTCGTTCATAAGAAGACTGCCGCGTCTCGACCGTGAGCTCAGCAGAATTGGCTCCTTGCCGTTGCTCGCAATGACAATACTTATTGTTACCTGCACAGTATTTGGGCTCTCATATTTCGCTACAGCATTTACAAAACCCGATACAAGAATTGTAGCCAAACAATTTGCTCAAACAACAATTCCTGCAGATAGCCAGATACTTAGTGAAGTCTATGACCTTGGAGTAATTCCATTTAACGAAGCTTTTAAAAAAATTGACCTATTTAATTTTTATGATTTAGATTCATCCAATCCCTTTATTAAGGATGAGTTGCAAAAAAAACTTAACAATTCTGAATATATTATATTACCCAGCCAGCGGCTATTAAAAATACGCCTCAATAATCCCGGGAAATTCCCGAATGGCTATAGCTTCTATAATGATTTAATAACTGGTAAACTGAGATATGAGAAGCTCTACGAAACACACTGTGATATATTCTGTAAAATAACCTATCTCGGAGATCCTGTGTTCAGATATGAAGAAACAGTAAATGTGTTTGAGAGACCAACAGTTTTTATTTTTAGAAAAAAATAAAAACAAATTAGCTATTTGCCATGTCACAAAAGATTATCTTAATCGCCATAATTTTGTTAGCTGCCTTTCTAAGGTTTTATAATGTTAACTGGGATAGTAATCATCATCTCCATCCGGATGAGCGCTTTCTTGTCATGGTAGGCAATGCGATGAAACAACCTTCGTCATTCAATGAGTATCTAGATCCACAAGTATCCCAATTTAACCCAGCAAACATCGGTCATAAATTTTATGTCTACGGCATTTTTCCAGTAACTATTAATAAACTTGCGGCAATAAAATTTAATAATGATTCTTACAACAGCTTCGTGCTACAAGGAAGAGCACTTTCTGCATTTTTTGATCTTCTGGCACTTCTCATCGTCATAAAGCTCCTCATGCTTATTCGTAAACACCGCAATCTGCCAAAAGAAACCATTGTTTTAGGTGGTTTTTTCTATGCAATTGCAGTTTTACCCATCCAACTTTCCCACTTTTTTGCTGTTGATACATTTCTTAACTTTTTTATGATAACAAGTTTCTACTTTACACTTAAATTTTATTACGAACAAAAATGGACCTCTCTCATATGGAGTGGTATATTTCTAGGCTTTGCTTTTGCCTCTAAAGTAAGCGCAATGTACATACTCCCTTTACATATCGTCCTGATTATTATGCTTTGCTTAAAAAAAGAACCTCTTCTAACCCATGAAGTGAAATTATTTATCAAAAACAGATTATTACAATCCACAACCAGCATAGTTTTTACCTCATCATTATTTCTCATTCCTTTATATATTACTTTACGTATCGCCGATCCTTATTACTTCGCAGACACAAACTTTTTCCATATAGCAGCAAATCCCCTATTTCTGCAAAACATACAAACACTTGAATCTTTTTCTAATCCAGCTGGATGGTTCCCACCTGGAGTACAATGGATACATAAAACACCAGTTCTTTTCGCTCTATATAACATTGCATTTTGGGGTGTGGGACTTGTTTATTTCCTTTTCGTAGCAGCAGGCAGTATATTTTTTATAAAAAGACATAAACATCCTGAACTTATCATTATTTTCTCCTGGGTTCTACTTTTCTTTTTATACCAATCAACACAAGTTGCAAAAACCATGCGCTATTTTATTTTTCTTTATCCCTTCTTTGCCATTCTTGCTGGATTTGGATTTTATTACCTGATGGAACGATATAATAAAACAGTTAAGTATTTGCTCATCTGTATTGTACTCTTATATCCATTAGCTTTTCTCTCAATATATATAATGCCTATGAGTAGAATTGCTGCTACAAATTGGATAACACAAAACATTCCTGTAGGTAGCACTCTATTAAATGAGCACTGGGATGACGCTTTACCACTCTCAGCTTCAAATCAGTACAACATCCAACTTTTATCTGTATTTGACCCTGATTCACCTGAGAAATGGGCTAAAATGAACACCATGTTAGAATCAGGAGATTATCTTATCCTAACTTCCAATAGAGGCTGGGGAAGTATGCCTACAGTACCTGAGCGATATCCGTTAATGACTAAATTTTACACTGATTTATTTGCAGGAAAACTCCAATATAAAAAAGTAAAAGAATTTACTTCATACCCCTCTTTTAATTATTTAGGAATACCTTTCAGTATTCCTGATGATAATGCTGAAGAATCTTTTACCGTGTATGACCATCCTAAAGTCATGATTTTCAAAAATACGGCAAAATAAGATTGCTTCAATTAGTGTTTGCCCGAAGAACTTCCTCATATTGTCCTACAACCTTCTCAGGATCAAAGACTTCCTTTACCACTAATTTTCTTTTAACATAATCCTTTCTATTTTTTATAACCTTAACAATTTTATTTGCCAGATCCTCGCTATCCTCTTTTTTGGTTATCTCTCCCATTCCTGTTTCTAGAACCGGTACTCGGACACCTGGCAAATCGGATGCCACAACTGGTGTGCCACATATCATCGCCTCAACCTGTACCATACCGAACGCTTCCGTCGAATTGATACTTGGCAACACCAAAACATCAAGACTTGCATAAAATATACCCATTTCATCATCTGCTAACACCGGTACAAATTCGACGTTATCACTATGTTTTTTTGCCAATGCTTCTATTCTGTTAACATACCGTTCTTCTCCCACGGCTTTAGGGCCGGCTAACAAAATAACAAAACTGTCCCCCAGTTGCTTCTTCAATTGAGGAATGGATTCAAGCAAATACTCAAGTCCTTTCTCAGCAGAGATTCTTCCGAGAAAACCAATCCTGTGCTTTTTCCTGTACTGGGATTCCTGCCTGCCGGCAGGCAGGGCTTCGTCATTCTTTCTCGCAATGATTGGTTTCTTAATATAGGGATAAATCTCTACCGTCTTTTCTGCGAAATGGCGTAGCAGTTTTGTGTGCTTTGCGTAGTCATCCGACAGAGCTATGATTTTATGTGATAGAGCTAGTGTTATGAAGTGAGAAGAAGTAAGTACCTGTTCAATTATTGGTGAAAAAAATGATTTTGGAAGTGTTATTTCACATGCATAAACACTTAGTACTCTCTTGCCTAACAGTCTCCCAACTATTGCAGCAAAAACTCCTTCTGGCTGAGGAAGATTAATCATCACACAATCGCTTTTCCAGACTTGACTAATGAGAGAAACGAGATAAAACGGTATGATGAACCCTTTTTGCAGTTTGAAAAGATAGGGAACACGCTCAACACTTACTTTATTAATAGTTTCATGCAAAACTAGATTTTTTTCATGCTGCGTTGTGAGAACACTTACAAAATTACCTCTGTCCGCCAAGCCCTCAGCAAGATTCTTGATTGAATTGGTTAGTCCACTAATATGTGGTGCATAATAAGAAACACTTATCAAAATCTTCATATAATCTTTAATTCATTGTCATTCCTGGACGCAAATCAGGAATCCAATCTTTATTCTATAACCTTTCCTGGATTCCCGCCTACGCGGAAATGACAAGGGAGATAAATTCTCATCCTTATACCTTTGAAATTAAACTGGAGTAGTATACAATACACATTATATATGAAAATAGGTTTTGACCTTGATGGAATTTTTATTGGTACTCCTCCACTTGTTTCCAGAAAATTATTAGAAAGATTCTATAAGGCAAAATCAAAGGGCAAACTCAAATATAGGATTCCTTCATATCCTGAGCAGCTTTTCCGCAAACTAACACACCTACCATTTCTCCGTCCACCTCTTAAAGAGAACATCACTTTTTTGAAATCTTTGTCCCATAAAGGACATAAACTTTATCTTATTACAAGCAGATATGCTTTCTTGAAAGAAGAAACACAAAGTTTTTTAAAAAAATACGGTTTAGATGAAATATTTGATACCATATATTTAAACGAAAATAATCAGCAAGCGCATATTTTTAAAGATACAGTAGCAAAAAAACTTAAACTCGATATCCATATTGACGATGACATAGCACTTATCAATTTTATAGCAAAAGAGAATCCAAAAACCAGATTCTTCTGGTTCAACCCCGATAAAGAGAAAAAAAGCCTAGCAAAGAATGTCTTTTCTATTGTAAAATTGGAAGAGGTCCTTAAACGAATTCCCTAATCTCTCGAATTTGAACCGAATATATTCGAATGCATTAGAGTAAGATTCGAGCTATTCGAGAAAATTTCTTTATGTTTTCACACGAAATAACCTACATTATCCACTGGTGGTTTGTTCTCTTTCTTTTAGGACTTGGTTTTTTGCCTCTCACATCTCTCCTTTTCAAAAAATTTTTTGATAAAGGCTACATTTTTTCCAAATTACTAGGGCTGGCTCTGACAGGATATGCTGTTTTTATCTTAGGCATCACCCACATTGCACCATTCTCGCAAGGGATAGGATATGGAATATTTTTTATACTTGCAGCTCTATCATTTATATTTCTACCAAAAAGAGACGATGTTCTTTCAACACTGGCAAAAAAATGGAAAGTGTTCGCATGGGAAGAAGCGCTTTTCTTTATCGCACTCTTCACCTGGGCGTATATCCATGGGTTTGCGCCAGATATTCATGGGCTTGAAAAGTACATGGATTTCGGCTTCATCAATTCTTTCCTGCGAAGCGACTATTTCCCACCCAAGGACATGTGGTTTACACCATTCTCTATCAACTATTACTATTTTGGTCATCTCCTAACAGCCCTTCTTATTAAGCTTTCAGGTGTTCCTCCAGAGATTGGATTTAACGTCATGCTTTCCACAATTTTTGCCTTTTGCATCTCACAATCATTTTCTTTGGGAGCCAACCTTTACACTCTCATGCATGAGAGAATAAAAGTTTCCAAGATAAAACTCGTGCTAGCAGGTTTCCTCACCATGATACTGACAAGTCTAGCTGGCAACCTGCATATTGTTTATGCTTTTTTCAAACAATATCCAAATGATGCTCCAGTCCCATTCTGGGAGCTTCTCTTCCAACCCGCTACCTTTCCAAATGCCTATTGGTATCCAAATGCTACACGTTTTATTTATCATACAATCCATGAATTCCCTATTTATTCATGGGTAGTAGCAGACCTTCACGGACATGTATTGGATATTCCTTTCGTACTTTTCACCATTGCTCTTCTTTTTTCTTTATTTTTAAATAACGCTAACAAGGAACACAAGCAAGCTCCTCAAATATTTCAAATTCACCCAGCCATTCTTGTTCTTCTGGGGCTCATCCTGTCTATCATGTATATGACAAACGCATGGGATGGAGCCATTTATCTTTTGCTTACAGGATTTATTATTTATCACGTAAATCATGAGGCAATAGAAGTATATAAGAGAGAGCTTAAACATAAATGGTTTATCACTTGGGGAAGAAATACTTTAGCATCCTTTCTTATTGTTGTCTTCTCATTTGCATTATTTGCTTTTCCATACAGTTATCATTTCAAACCATTTGTTTCAGGGATCGGAGTACTCTGCGCTCCTAAAGTGCTCACTGACATGGGGAAGATAGGACCATTGCTTTTTGAAGCAGACCACTGTCAGCACTCATATTGGTGGGAACTCCTGATGCTGTATGGATTTTTCTATTTTTTTATTATTTCATTTTCCATTTTTACAACGCGAATCAAAAAACTTCTACCTACCGATATTTTTGCTCTGCTTCTGATTATCCTTTCAACAATACTTATTATTCTTCCAGAATTCATTTATGTGAAAGATATTTATCCCGCACATTATCGGGCAAATACGATGTTTAAACTTGTTTTCCAGGCTTTTATAATGCTTTCAATTGCTAGCGGCTATATTATAGTAAGGATCATATCAAATATCAAAAATCAAAAATCGAAAATATTCAATCTTTCTTCTGTCTTTATTCTGTTTACTTTTGTGTTATTAATGCTCGTTATGACATATCCTTATATCGCTATTAAATCCTATTATTCTTTAACAACGTATAAAGGACTGGATGGAATAAAATATCTCCAAACTCTTTACCCAACAGACTATGAAGCAATCATATGGCTCAATCAGAATGTCCAAGGCCAACCTGTTATCCTGGAGGCTCAGGGGGACTCCTATACTGATTATGCCAGAGTCTCCTCAAATACAGGACTACCGACAGTACTTGGCTGGACAGTCCATGAATGGCTCTGGAGAGGTAGCTATGATATCCCATCCCCCAGAATTAACGAGGTGAAGACCATGTATGAAACAGAAGACCTTAACACTGCTCATGAATATCTAAAGAAGTACAAAGTAGAATATGTTTTTGTGGGTGCTTTGGAAAGACAAAAACATCCCGAACTTAAGGAAGAGAAATTTTCAAAATTAGGAACTGTAGTATTCAACAAGGGAACAACGAAGATCTACAAGATTAACAATTAACAATTATCACGCTCCGCTTTAACAATTGACACTTAACAAGTTTACTACTCAACAAAGTCATGCTGAACTTGTTTCAGCATCTCATCAAACAATTTTTTTTATAAACGGAATTATTAGATCCTGAAATAAATTCAGAATGACATTTAAATGTGTTTATTGGATTATTTGTTTATTCCTGTGGGCTTGGGAGTTGGGGTAATTATTCCATCTTCACCCACTATACAAGTCCTGCCATTCATGACACATGCGACATATGCTTGTATTTCACTATAATTATCTGTTCCAGCGCGCGGTATAACTACCCAAGCTCCTCCGTAAGGTTCTCTGGTTAATGGATCCTCAAGAAGTCCCAATCTATCTTCTGATTGGTCACCTTGATCTATTATTGCACTGGTAATTTTAGCTCCCTTTAATTTTTGAATAAAGCTAACTAAGTCACCGTACTCATTAGCAGGAATATCTGTTCTGATACTATCTTTTAAAACACCGAATAAACCTATTACCTTTGCAGGATTCAAAAGAGTACCTGCTGAGAAGAGTTTTTCTTTGAACGCGCTTATAACCTTTTCCTGTCTTTTGGATCTTGCAAAATCAGACCCTTCAGGACCAAGTGCATGACGTGACCGAACGTATTTCAATGCTGTAACTCCATCCATTGTTACTGTTCCTTGGGTAAAATGTAAATGCTCATACCGGCAAGGGAATGCTTCACTTTCTGTCGCGCTTCCGCTGGCTATCTCAGCTGAGAGGCTGGCAATTTTTTCTTCATCATTGCCACATGGATCAGTCTCCTTCCCTTCCATAGGATACGCGTAATCATCGAAAGTACGCTCCACATCAATTTCTAATCCTCCCATCATATCAACTCCCTTAGTAAACCCTGCAAAATCTATCCGGATAACGTGATCAATTGGCTGGTTAATAATCTTTTGAGTTGTTGCCTTTGATACGAGCAATCCTCCACCTTCTTTCTTCTCCTCACCCACAACATACATCTTATTAATTTTTGCCTCAAAATCGGGAACCCACAAGTCTCTAGGAATAGATGCAAGCGTTACCCGCTGATGCTTGATATCTAAATTAGCAAAGATAATCGTATCGGTAAGATCAGGCCCTTCATGCGTTCCTCCACCGACACCTAAAAGAAGAATATTCATCGTTTCTTTTTCTTTTGGACCGAAATCTTTAAATGGTGTAGGTAATTGAGGAGATGATTTGAAGAAATTAAAGGATACAACACCAATAATAGTCACAATAAAAACAAGAAGGGCTATAATTACTCTCTTTTTAATACGGCGCTGTCGACGGTTTAGCATGTTTTCGATTCTAAAGTTTTTAATGGTAAATGGCAAATGGACAATGGAAGATCACTTTATGCATTCTGGATAATCTGCATAAAATGCTCAGGATCCAGACTGGCTCCTCCTACCAAGACACCATCAACGCTAGGCAGCTGCGTAAATGTATGAACATCTTCTTTATTGACACTTCCTCCATAAAGAACAGACGTTACATGAGGATTTTTTTCTTTAATGAATTTAGAAACTTCTTCTGCATCTTCTGGCGTATCTGGGTGACCGCTACCAATCGCGAACACCGGCTCATACGCTACAATTTCAACACCTTCAGGAACCAAAGTTTCTTTTCCCTGCACACAAAATATTGGTTTTAAATCCCCCGCTATTGCCAGCTTTACCTTCTGAATAAGTATTTCATCTGTCTCCCCAAAATGCTGTCTCCGCTCAGAATGACCAATGATCACATAATCAGCATAGTATTGAATTTGTTCTGCATAAATTTCACCTGTGTAGGCTCCATGCTCAAAAGGCGAGATGTTTTGAGCTCCGATTTTAACAGGAAGTGTATATTTTGTCTGAAGGTCATACTGAACACTGCCCAAGTTAGTAAAAGAGGGACAAATGACTACTATTTTATCACTATTTTCTTCCCAATTAAATTGCAATGACCTGAAACCATCTATCCATAGAAGGGTGTCAGGATATGTTTTATTTGATTTCCAATTGGCTACAATGAACAGCTTTTTCATACCCAAATTTATGTTACAATCAATAGTACTTCAGTACTTTCTGAACCATTATACCTTATGGAAGATACACTACTCAAGGATTTAAATCCGCAGCAGCAGAAAGCAGTTCTAGAAACCGATGGGCCTATGATTATCCTTGCCGGAGCCGGCTCAGGAAAGACCCGTGTACTCACCCATAAAGTAGCATATCTTATCACTAAAAAGAAAGTTGAACCCGATGAAATCCTCATGGTGACCTTCACCAACAAAGCCGCCAAAGAAATGAAAGAA
>CAMPGJ010000009.1 GCA_946885425.1 uncultured bacterium | reverse complement strand
ATCATAAATCATAAATCTGGAGTTCGCTTGAAGACTTTCGACTTTGGACTTGAAGACTGAAAGGGGCATCAGCTCTTTGCTTGTGGTAGGGTTACTTCTACTGTGGTACCTTTGTCTACTTTGGATTGAACCTTTATCTTCCCGCGGTGGTGGGCGACGATATGTTTGGCGAGGAAGAGCCCAACGCCCATGCCTTCTATGTGGGCGACATCACTTTTGTAAAACCCCTCAAAAATAGCTGCTAGATCTTCCTGAGACATACCTTTACCAACATCTTTTACTGTCACAAATATTGTTCTGGGATTACTGTTAAGTGATACTTGAATCTCTGAATTTGCCGGCGAGAACTTAATCGCGTTGGTTAATATACCCGAAACCATCTCAACCAATTTATCAAAGTCACCAATAACGGTATGTTGGTGATTAATTATTTTGTTATCAAAAATGATTTTATGTTGTGTCGCTGTAACACGGGCTCGTTCAATTGCTCTTTCTACAACATCTTTCATAGAAACTTCGCTGAAGACGAAAGCAAATTTTCCCTGATTTATTCTGTTTATATCCAACAATTCTTTCATTAACGTAGTGAGCCGGAGACTTTCAACGTAAAGTGATTCAATCCATCTGGCTTCTGAAATATTTTGATCTGCTATTTTTCTCCGTAAAAGCTGGATATATCCGTTAATTGAGGTGAGGGGAGTGCGTAGCTCATGGGATGCGATAGAAATAAACCTATCTCTTAATTCCAGACCTTTTTCTAGTTCTCTTTGCCCCAGTGTTTTTTTAAGTCCGAGTGTGGCAATAGAGCAGAAAAGATTTAAAAAGTCCGGCGTTATTTCATCAAAAAAATTTTCTTGGGGAGAAAAGAGTATGATCATACCCAATGATGTATTTTGATAACTGAGAGGTAAAACAACAATTGTTTTGATGTCATGATTTTTTAGTTCCGGTACGTCATTTTCATTTCTTAGGTCATTCCTTTGTAAATTAAAAATATTTTTTCTTTGCATTGCTTTTTCCAAAGTCCCTCTTTTTATGATTTTTAGTAAGAAAGAGGAAGAAGCATATCCTTTTTTTATCTCATCTTTTTCTTTATAAACGAGGCTACCATACTCTGCGCCTGTTATATTCATAGCGTCCTCAACGATTATTTTATTAATATCTTCAACGTGGTTATCAATAAGAAGGAGATGGGCAAAAACTTGTAATCTCTGTAAATATCCTTTTTTCATTGGCTCACTTCATATATTACCAAATGCTACCGAAGTTTCAATACATAAGAGACCATAGTCGGTGTATTCTTAACAAGTTCTTACATCTTCTTTATTGCTTTATCATTTCGTTTGAGTAAGCTATGAATATTGTTCGAGCGAAGTGTAATGAAGCCGAGAACGGGTGGTATATCGCACCTACTTCTCGACTTCCTTTGGTCGCTCGAAGAATATTTATGTATGCATACAGATTTATCCCCAAAATTAGACACATTTTTTGAGAAAGCAAAGCTCCAATATTATAAGAAGAAGTCTTTGATTCTTCATCCCAACGATACTCCTTCAAGCGTATTTTATATAAAAAAGGGGTATGTCCGGGTTTATCGAATTTCCGAAGAGGGAGAAGAGCTAACATTGACTATTCTTAAGCCCAAAGATTTTTTCCCATTAACATATGGTATTAACAATGTGAAGAATCCATATTATCTTGAAGCAATTACCCCACTTGAGTTATGGCGCTCTCCACAAGAAGAATTCCTTAATTTTGTTAAATCAAATGCTGATGTTCTTTATGATTTAACGACGAGAATTTTAGTACGCTTTGATGGTGTTCTGAGCAGAATGGGATATTTGGTCTTCAGCAATGCCTATGTGAAAGTAGCGACAACTTTATTAATTTGTGCCAAGAGGTTTGGTGAGCAGGTGGGAGAAGATATTGTCGTAAAAGTTCCTTTAACTCACCGTGATATTGCTACTATCGTAGGTATAACAAGAGAGACAACCTCGTTAGAGATGAAAAAACTGGAAAAACAGGGTTTCCTGGGCCGGCAGGGACGATTGTATACAGTTAAGAATATTAAGCGCTTTGAAGAAGAGCTTCTTCTCGCCTCACAAGAAGATGCAGTACTTTCTCATTCGCTTTAGCGAATGAGGAAGAAATCCGAATATCGAAATCCGAAATTCGAAACAATTTTCAAATGACCAAAATACAAATATCAAAAGGTTTTTGAATTTATAAATTTTTTTGAATTTTGATATTGTTTCGAATTTCGTGCTTCGGATTTCGAATTTAAGAAGGTTATTTTAAACCACAGACAAGGAGAGACAGAAAAACTTCTATCCCTCCTTGATTCCACGATTAGTGTTAGGCTCTTCTCACTGCTCTTCCTATCAGAAGGAGAATGAGTGATCCTGCTATTGCTACTAAGAAAGATGTAAGGTTGAATCCTGTGACGGTAATTCCAAAAACAAGATTGGCCAAAAATCCTCCGACTAGTGCACCAACAATACCTAATAATGTAGTTCCGAGGATTCCTCCACGGTTTGGTGACGGATCAATAGCGTGAGCTACCACGCCCACAATAAGTCCAAATATTATCCATGATAAAACGTTCATAAATATATCACCCCCTCAAGATGAAAATTTCTACAAATTACACTACTAATTTTGCTACGAATCTACAAATTTATACATTTATTTGTAGCTCAATTCGCATGCAATTCGTAACAATTAGCATTAAGGATACAACTTATCAATAAGAGTTCAACTAAAATAGCGTAAGGAAACCGTAATTGAATAATACGAATGAATACGAACCTGCCTGCCGGCAGGCAGGTCTGAAGGTAGAAAACTATTTTACATGCGAATTTAAACGAATAGATTCAAAAAGTTTAGATTAGTAGCAAAATTTGTAGTGTAATTCGAGGTAATTCGTAGCTGGATACTAAAATACCCGCTGTAGCGGGTATTTTAGTTGCTTTCATTTAAATAGGATATTTTTATCCTCTTTTCTGACGAGCTCGTCCACCGAGTTGTCCTGCAATTCTTGCTTCCTCACTAGTCCATTTGTGCGCAGTTCCTTTTTTGTGAGCTGCTTTTCCTCCTTTGCTAGCAATTTGCTTTTGTTTTGTTTTATCCATGGATGCAAATCCACGTCCTTTTCCTGTTGCCATAATAACTCACCCCCCTTCAAGACATAAGATGTAAGATTTAAGATGTAAGAAGAACGATATCTTCTTAAGTCATAAGTCATGTGTCTTTGGTCTAGTAAGAGCTTACAGCTTAACAATAAGATATCTACCAGAATCTTGTAAGGAATAAGAAAGAAGAGCAAAGGTAAAAAGTCATCAAGTCATAAAGTCATCAGGTTATAAAGTCCAAAAACGGCTTGACGACTTTCGACTTGAAGACTTGAAGACTATTTCCTGTGGAGTTTGGGGGAGGGTTGGATAAACTTCTTATATCCTAGCAGTAGGGCTATGATGAGTCCTACTGTAACGACGATAAATTCAAATTTTGTATCCTGTGTTTGGAAACTTCTTCCTACACTATATAAGAGAGTGAATACGCCTCCTAAAAGTAGCCCATCTGAAATCAGGAGGAGGTTATGGACAAGTGTGAGACTTATGCTGAGAACAATAATTGCTGATATTAGTGCAATTATTGATACATTTCTCATATATGTCTCTTGAAGCTTGCTATATTCTGCCCATCGTTTGTCTTGTTCTATCTGTTCTTTTTGCATTTTTGCTGAATACGAGCTATCTGGATTATCTATGGGTTCCATGGGTCTTGCATATTTGAATGAGTTAGGATACTCGGGTTCTTTTGGTTTTTCATAAAATGTAGAAATTCCCAATCCTATGAAGAGTGCGAGAAGGATACCTATAAATAATGTATATATAAACCGCAAAACCATATCTGCATTAAGAGTATCACGAGTGGAAGAAGAGTATCAATGGTATCAAGTGTATCAAAAGTATCAAGGGCTCTATCTGTTTATTAACTAATTCTTACCGTCTTTTCATTATTTTGCCGTTTAAGTTTATTAGTGTAGAAACTAACAATTAACAGTTAACATTTCACAATTAACTTTCTAGTCAATTGTTAAAAAGGCAAATATTGTCTGTGTCAATTGTTAATAGTTACAGAGGGGGTGAGTTTATGATTAAAAAGATAGCGGTCGGAACTGGCGTATTCATAACATCAGCAGCATTGGCGGCGTCAGTAGCATTCGCACAAACAAGTACGACAACGCCAACATCAACCATAAGTCCATCACCAACATCAGTGATGAGTCCAACGACGAGCCCAACGCTTCCAAGCGGAGCACCGGCAACGGGGAGAGGACTATAAATTGGAAGTTAAGTGAGAAGTGGGAGGCTGGATTGTTGAGATAGGATGATCTAGCTTCTCATCTCTCATTTTTCGTATTCATATTATGAAGCGGCTTTTTGTACTTCTAATTCTTCTTATTATAGTATGGGTAGGTATATCGTATGGTATACAGTATGGCAGGATGTCCGGGTTGAATAAGAATCTTCCTGTAGCTTCTGATGTCCCAACATCTGAAAAAGGTGATTTACCCCAAGAAGATGAGGCAGACTTACCACAAACATTGCATATTCCGAAAATAAATGTTGCAGCTGCAATAGAGCAAGTTGGGCTTGATACTCAGGGAAGGATGGATGTTCCAGAAGATGCTGACAATGTCGCCTGGTACAAATTGGGATACAAACCTGGTCAAAAGGGTAATGCTGTACTTGCCGGGCATTATGATAAAGAAACGGGGGAACCAGCGGTATTTTGGGATATTTCTAAATTAGAGTCAGGAGATAAAATTATCGTAGTTGATGCGCATGGGAAGGAGTATACATTTTTGTTTAAGAAAATGGTTAAATATCCTTACGATAACTTTCCTATCGAAGAGGTTTTTGGGGAAGCAGATAAGCCAATGCTTAATCTAATTACCTGTCAGGGAACATGGGATAGCACGAGAAATAATTATTCTCATAGGATTGTTGTTTTTGCTGAATTGGTAGAATAAATTTCTAAATTAGGAATTATATTATCTTTCTTACTATTTTATTACACGTTTCAGGTATATTTTTGAGTTTATTGAGGGTAATATACTTGAGAGAGTTTATTTCCACTTCCTTTACTTTTTTTATATTATCTTGATAAGATACAGGTAGTCACTCAGAGCGTGAAGTAAGCGTATAAAACCATGAAAAAAAACATTTTGATCGCAGAAGATGATCGTGCAATTATTGAAGTTGTGAAAATTATCCTTGAAAATGAGGGATATATTGTCACAGCTACTGATAGAGAAGAAGCTATATATGAAGCATTAAAAGATCATTCACCTGATTTAATTTTGCTTGATATATGGCTTTCCGGAGAAGATGGAGGAGAAATAGCTAAATTTCTCAAGCAAAATGAAGAGACCAAGGATATTCCCATTATCATAATGTCCGCGAATAACGAAACAGAAAAGATTACTAAAGATGCAGGGGCAAATGATTTCCTTCTTAAACCGTTCAATATCGACGACCTCCTCTACATAGTGAAGAAACACCTCTAGGAATTGAGAGTTGAGAGGTGAGAATTGAAAAATAAAAGCGGAAGTTTTAATTTATATCTCCTGGATTCCCGCGTTCGCGGGAATGACTAATAAATATTTAAACTCTCAACTCTCCATTTTCAATTCTCAACTCCGTGTTCTATCCCTTCTCTTACCCATTCTTCTCTATCCTCTTATAGTCGGTTGTTAGGATAGATTTATGGAAACATTATCTGTTTTTCTAATGGGATTTGCTATGTTATGGTATTTGGATGAGACGACCGTCCTCTGACGATTTTATATCCTCATTTCTCAACTCTCAATTCTCCATTTTCAATTTATCTATGGGTTATTGACAGTTAGCACCTATTTTGATAGACTGCTAAATATCGTTAAGGTATAAGTGATCTGAGTTACTTAGTTACCTAACAAATGTGATAAAATAAATTATGGAAAAAATCGTACCAGTTATACCAATTAGAGATGGTATCATCTTCCCCAATACAGATTCAGTGCTTACTTTTGGCCGTCCCAAAAGCCTTGCTGCTTTAGAATCTGCTTTTCAGCAAGAAAGAATTGTTTGTTTTGTTCTTCAAAAAAATGCCAGGTTGAATGATCCGGGACCTGAAGACCTGCACGCTGTGGGAACGCTTTCACGGATTGAACGTATGATCCGAACAGATGGTGAAATTAATGCTCAGGTAAGAGGGCTTTCCCGTGTAAAGATAATTTCATTTGAAAGACATGAGTCTTATTTTATGGCAAAAGTTGTAGAAATACCTGAAGAAGAAAATAATTCTGAAGAAATAAAAGCCCTCTGCAATCATCTGACGAATGAGTTCAGAAAAGCCATGAACTTTGGTAAGTCAACTGATTTTCTTTTATTCATGAATATAATGTCAGAAAATTCTCCTGCTCAGCTCTCAGATCTTATTGCTTCGGCTTTGGATATCAAACCTCAGGAAAGACAGGCGCTTCTTGAAATGACTGATGTTAAGGAAAGACTGCAAAAATTAGCAGAGTTTTTGGCTAAAGAAATTAAAATATTGGAATTGGAGCGTAAGATAGCATCAAAGACTCAAGAAAGATTTGAGAAGGGTGCAAGAGAAGCTATGCTCCGTGAGAGACTTCGTACGATTGAAGAGGAGTTAGGTGAAAAAGAAGATAACTCTGAGAATCGACTTTTATTAAATAAAATAAAAGATGCAAAAATGCCTCAAGAAGTTGAGGAGAAAGCAAAGAAAGAACTGAACAAATTGCAAAATATGAATCAGTTCAATCCTGAAGCAGGGTATATCCGTAATTATTTGGATTTGATGGTTTCGCTGCCATGGGGTAAAGAGAGTAAAGATGACGCGGATATTAAGTCAGCAGAGAAAATCCTTGATGAAGACCATTATGGTCTTGATAAGGCAAAAGAGCGTATTGTTGAATATCTTGCCGTACACAAGCTCTCAGGGAAGATGAAGGGGCCTATCCTTTGTTTCTCAGGACCTCCGGGGGTAGGTAAAACTTCTATTGGTAAATCAATCGCGCGTGCATTGGGACGTAAATTTGTCCGTGTATCACTCGGAGGTATCCGTGATGAAGCAGAAATCCGGGGGCATAGAAGAACCTATGTAGGTGCTCTACCAGGAAGAATCATCCAAGGTATTAAAGATGCCGGTACTAAGAATCCTGTATTCATGTTGGATGAAATTGATAAAGTAGGTTCAGATTTCCGTGGTGATCCGTCATCTGCTCTCCTCGAAGCACTTGATCCAGAACAGAATGGACAGTTCTCTGACCATTATCTGGAAGTTCCTTTTGATCTTTCTAACGTGATGTTTATCACTACAGCAAATGTCTTGGAGACGATACCTCCAGCACTGCGGGATAGGCTTGAAATAATTCAGTTTTCTGGTTACACACATGATGAGAAATTTAAGATTGCTCATGACTTCCTGATCAAAAAGCAGTTCGAGAATCATGGTCTGGATGACAAAAAGGTTGGGATAGAGGATTCAGCTCTTCAATTTGCAATTCAGCATTACACACGCGAAGCAGGTGTGCGTAACCTGGAGAGAAAGATTGCGACGATTCTGCGTAAAGTAGCCAAAAAAGTGGCTGAGGGAGAGAAGGAAAAGATAAATGTTACGACAGAAGATGTGCCGAAGTATCTTGGACCTATTAAATATCAGGCATCTATGATTGAGAAAGAAGATGAAGTCGGTATGGCTACTGGGTTATTCTATTCTGAAGCTGGTGGAGGAATCCTCACGATTGAGGTCGCATTGATGCCTGGAAAAGGACAACTTATTCTGACAGGTCAGTTGGGAGATGTCATGAAAGAATCGTGCCAGGCGGCAATGTCATATATCAGGTCTAGAGCAAAATTGTTGGGTCTGGCTGATAATTTTTATCAAAAAATTGATGTCCACGTTCACGTACCGGAAGGTGCAGTACCAAAAGATGGTCCATCTGCTGGAGGTGCTATTACCACAGCAATTGTTTCAGCTCTTACCAAGATTCCTGTTGAAAGAAAAACAGGTATGACCGGAGAAGTGACATTGAGAGGAAGAATTCTTGAGATTGGCGGAGTCAAAGAGAAAGTTATCGGAGCTCACCGTGCAGGACTCAAGACTATTATTCTGCCAAAGAATAATAAAAAAGATCTTGAAGATGTGCCAAAAGAAGTTATGGAAGATCTAAAATTCAAATTCGTCGAACACATGGATGAAGTACTTGGTATAGCTCTCACCAAGCCCCTGACCAAGTTAAAAGTAGAAAAGAAAGAGAAGTCAGAAAAATCCATGCCCGTAGTTACCGCCTCAGAGACAGTTAGCTAGAAATCGCTGAACTACGCAGAACTGAAACGCAGAACCACGCTGAATCCTCTTAACGTCATTGCGAGCCCAAGTGAAGCAATCTCATCCACAAAATTTGAATTATTGACTAGATTGCTTCGTTGCTCATTCTTCGCTCCTCGCAATGACAAATAAATTCTGATTAGTTTTGCGTAGCGTTTTGATTAGTTTTGTGGCTGCCGCAGGCAGCATCCGCGTCTGCGAAGTAGACTTTTTCGTAGTTTTGATTGAGTGAGGAAAACCCAGGGAGGGTAAGGAGGAATTCGCGGAATGGATATTTTTCTGAATCCAAAAACTCTACGTAATCGATACCGTATTCTTTTGTGAGGCTGCAGAATGATTTGAGGTCTCTGGATGTATATATTTGCGTAGTTATTTGCATCCTTTTCGTTCTATCCAGTGCTGTGTCATGTCCCCGAAGCTGATTTGCGAGGAAAACCTTTCTGCCTGCAAGAAAAATCTCCTTATCATTAACGCCGATAAAGACAGCTTTGGGAGGAGTATCTGATTCAACTGCTGCTGTTATAGGTGAGGGATAATAAGAAAAAAACTGACTTGGTTTAGCATTGAGATAGGGCATAAGTTCGATGAATCCTGATGCAGTGAGCAAAAAGATGATAAGCGTCCAGATAGGAAGAGTTGAGAGCGTTCTCTGGAGTGTTTTGTCCCACTTCTCATGAAGCTCCGCGGGATTCTGCTTTGCAGAAAAAAATATTGAGACAATAAAAGCGGCAATTGCCAGATCAACAGCAATATTCATAGGTCTGAGCCATTTGTGGTTTTCATAAACATCAGCAGGAGACAGCTGTACAGTATTAATTAAGATAAAGGTGGGTATAATAATTGCGCTGATTACCATAGCAGCTTTTTTATTTTTGAACCAGAACCATAAGAGGCTGATGGGTAAAAGAAGCAATTTTACACCATAAGAATAAGCATACCAATAGAGAGCATGCTGAAAAGAGAATGGGAGACCACGTTGGTCAGAGAATCCAGGCTCAAATCTGGGTACTTCTGTAATACTTTTAGTAAACCAGTCTGAGTGGGTGAGTTGTTTAAAATAAAAAAGATGCGGGAGGAAAACAATTCCAAATCCAACGAGAAGTAAGAACGTCTGTTTTCTACTTTTATCAAAGGCGAGGATAAAAAGAAGTGCTCCAAGCACCATGATAGTAATGTACAGATGCCAGAGGAAATATGCTCCCATCAAAGCTCCAGTAATTAAGAGAATGGTATTTGATAGTTCTTTGCGTTTGTAAATGATCCAGGAACAGAGAATGAGATAGGTAACACCGAGAATCATTTGTCTTTCTTCAAGAAAATAAAAGAGGTTAAACATCGTGCCATTGTAGGTAATGCCATTGGTAGGATAGACTGCTGAGAAAAAGGGATGACTGGCGTTGGTGAGAATACCTACTATCAGTTCTGTTACATTTTGACTTTGGTGAGATAAAAAATAATCTATAAAGTATCCGCTGCTTGAGGTAATGGTAAGTAGAACAGCGATAAAGCCAGCTAATTTTGAATGAAAAATTTCTTGTGCTATTCCGATAAGTGCAATGAGGAAGAAAAAGAAGCCCAAGATGCTGAAATAATTCATAGCTTCTACTAAATTAAGCCCCATTACTTCATATATAGCTGTAATTACCATCCAAAAATAATGATAGTTGGCTGGTAAGCCTGCAAAGGCTTCGTTTTGTGGCGGAAAATTGTCTCCGAATGCAAAGGTTTGTGTGAGTGACATCAGCCAATGAAAATCCCAGAATACAGGACTAATAAAAATAGCGTTATTTTCAAGGGAAAGTTGGGGAGAGAAGAAGAAAACCGGGAAAAGGAGGCAAAGAGCTATTAATAGTATATCCACAAACTTGAAACTTGAGAATTTGAGAAAAAAATCCCACCATCCCCCTTTAACAAGGGGGTGATAAAAATGATGTTTGAGATCTTTGTGGAAATAGAAGAGGAGAATGATGGTGAAGGCTGCTAGTATTTCAAGTGATGCTTTGAATAGAACAGATGTTGTGAAAGGGCTGAGTAAAGTAGCGAGGAGAAAAGTAATGATTGTAAAGACATACATGCCTGTAAACCAGCTAAGTGCAATCCTCAGATAATTACTTTTAGGTTTAAATCCGAACTTAGGTAATAGGATGTAGGCAAGGAGTGTAGGAATAATTGTAATTGCAGCAGCACCAAGCATAATTTATCTCTGTTAGTCTACTTTAATCATGAGGGATTTGCCAAAAAGTTGCAAGATTTAGCGTCATTGCGAGCAAAGCGACCGTGTGCCGCCGTAGCTTTAGCGAAGGAGCAAGCAATCTAGTCCATAAAAAGTGGACGAGATCGCCGCGCTTCTACGTCGCTCGCGATGACGGTTGGGTGGTAATCTAGGCGAGCTGAGGTTTCCGTTTTGCCCAAAATATCGGTAAAAACACTCGATTTTTTGTCAGAAATGCGTCAGCTTTTTTGGTGTTGATATATTATTACAGAACCCTTACAATGTGCTAGTCTGCCCAGACTATACACTTATGTTTAAAGAAACTGCCAATCGTTCTTTTGAAGGGTCTACACAGGACTCCGCTTCTGGCGCAAGAGAGACTTCTGAGAAGCGTGAATTGCTTTATAAGAGGCCTGTCAGGGGATTCGCTACTGTTGAATTTGCCGACGATGGATCCTTCAATATAGGAGTGGTTAACCATGTGGGTAAGGCAAAAGGTGTACACAATGGATCAATGCAAGAGTTGCCTGGCGCTTTGCGCAAATTGGCAAGAGAAGCAGGAGTGAAAAAATTGGTGGCTGCTGCGGTTGTTAAGGATGAGCATGCTGATCCTGATCAGGACTATAAGCAGAAATCAGAAGCAATCGATGTGTTGGCTGATCAACATGATATTGCCCCACTTTTCATGTCTAGAAGTCAAGTAAAAGATAGACTTGAGGAGAAAAAGAGCACAGAAGATCCCATGTATGCAATTTCCCGGTTAGTTAGTGAGAGATTTAATTTTTATGGGAGTGAAAAGGTAGAGCCTGATCCTACAACTCGACGTGTTCATGCAATGGAAACAGTAACACTTCAAGCTTCTGAAAGACAATATCCTCAAAAATTTTGGCAGGAATCTATGACTGTAATTGATCAAAGCGCGAAGGAGCTTGATGATTCTATTGTGGTCCGTATTAATACAACAGCTAAGGCTGGTGGTGTTGCCGGGATGAATATCCCAATGGATGCCTGGATTAAGGGTTACAATGCAAATGAAAATAGAAAACTTAAAAAGGGAGAAGAAGGGCATCCCATTGATTTCCGTTGGTATGTCTTGGATAAAGAGGTAGATCCTGAAATTGCTGTGGAATTTGGCGTAGACTTGAAGGATCCTGAACTGATGGCAAGATATGAGGATCCTAAAAGGCCTGGCAAGCTCGATATTTTTAGACTAACGAAGAAACGACACAATTTGGCTCAGGGAGTGGCAAAGCCTCATGAAGATTATGATGAGTTAGATGACCGATTTTATCAAGCATGGGGAAAGAGCCAATATGTGAATAAATTGCAGGAATTAAGGCACTTACTGCAGGATTCCAAAGACAATCCACAGGGTAAGAAGTTGAAGATCATCCTTGATGATCAGCAGCCGGCCGTGCTCAATCAGTATATTCACGCTGAAAATCCTGAAGCTTCTCAAATATTCCGTTCTCACATTCAGTACACAGATGGTCCAAAAGCTAAAAAAATTGCGGATCATGTTATCAAAGATTTAACAGGTCCAGGACGTAAAATTGACGCGTTCATCTCGCACCGTTCACGTGATGAAGAGATAGATGCTTTTCTTCCAAAAGGGCCAGATGGACAGGTTGATGCGCGTATTGCAGATATAACAATGTATAAAGTGGCTACTGCTGATCAGCTTGGTGAATTAGAAAGAAAATTAGGGAGTCCAGAAGATAACTATGAACTGGGGAGGCCTTATCTTCAAGATATAAATGTTTATTTGCAGGAGACTGGGCAAAAGCCAATTACAAAGAAGGATGTAGAAGCTGGATTTGTGGGGCAATTTGCCCGCCATGATCCTGCCAAGAATCATGAAGGCGCTGTGGAAGCTGCTGTTTTACGTATCGATCGCATGCATAAGGCTGGTGTTCCTCTGGATGAGATACCCGGACAGATTATCGCAGGATTTGGAGCTACGGATGATCCTGATGGAGAATGGGTTGAGGCAAAAATTCGTTCCCTCGTGAAAGATAAACATCTGCAGCTGAAGGACTCTATTCCAACGCTTATGGATAAGATTAAGATATTCCGTTTTGATTATAACCAATTTAGTGGTCACCACATGAATGTCTTACAGCGTATGTGTGTCCTGGGTGAACAGCTTTCTCACGCAGAGGGTTGTGAGGATAAGATTACTCAGCTTTTGCAAATGAATATTCCTGTTTTAGTAGCTGATAGGGGCGGGATGCCTCCACAGATTGTTGATGGAAAGACAGGAATCAAGATTAAAGATCAGAAAGATCATGAGGCGATAGCTGATATTCAATTTAAATTGCTCCATGAGCGCTGGATGAAGCAACAATATCCTGAAATGATTCCTGGTAAAACAAAGCTTGAGGAGATGAGTGAAAATACAAAGACCATGGTTAATCTGGAATACACTACGTTGGCTAATGTTCGTGATATTGTCGGTCTAGCTGCAGTTATGAATAAGAAAGATCAGATACCTTCGATAGTTCGTGAACAACGGGAAGCGAAAAATGGACAATTCCCATATGTGAAAGATGTAGTTTTTGCAGATCTTAATCGTTCTGAGAAGCAAGAACATAAAATTCCTCAACAAGGTCTTGTGTTCTCCGCCGTTTAAGTCCTGTCTAAATATTCTAAAAACGGTGCTTATATTGTTAAATCGCGATGAATCGCGCCACTACATTTTTATCTGCTTAGTTCTGCGGCTCTCCTAGTAGTAGCTTTTCACTGCTCCCCGTGTGGTTCCCCAGAGCATTTGGAGAGATTGTTCTACCCTGGTAAGGAGAATTGAGAGTCTGTCCTTTACCGGTTCTACCACACTTCTCTGTTTGCAAAGTTCAGTAAGCGCTGCAAGGTCATCTTGGGATGGCACTGTTATGCTGTTCGTGCGTGAGAACATAATGGCAGAAGGATTATCGATATGATCCAGTCCTAAAGCATGACCCATCTCATGGGCTAATGTGTGGATAGTTTCCTGTTGTGTTACATAGAAGTAGATATAGATATTTTGCTGACCATTTGCAGAAACATAGAGCCCTTCTTCAGGTCTGTATTGTAGGGCCTGATTGTATGTATCTACTGTTTGGTTCAATTGGTCTGCCTGAGCATTATATTGATCTGCTGTCTGGTTGAGTTTTTGTCCTAATGAATTTAGGTTATCTGCTTCTTGTTTGAGAGCTGCTTGTTCATCTTGTAATTTCTTATATTCTTCTGGTGGTGCACCTCCCTGACTATTCCATTTATTGATTTCCTCATTTAACGCTGCCATACGTCTTTTGAAAGCAGCAGATCTTGCTTCGTAATCAGCAATTTCAGGTTTTAATTCATTATCTTTTTGTTTTAGTTCATTGTCTAATTCGTTTATTTGGGTGTTAAGTGATTGCCGTTGGTCGTATTCAAGGCTAACAGTTAATGTAGCATCAGGATCATAAACGATAACTTTTTTACCTGCTGCGGTGTTCCAAATATTTGCAGCTGCTGCTATGTCACTCGTGAAAGTTTCTTGTGAGATATTGAATCGTGTATCAACTCTACCGATTTTATAAGCTACAGGTTTGTCACACTTAGAATAATGAAGGACACGGTTAGTTTCATTTGCCAATACAGTTTTATTAGCATATCCAATACCAAAAAGTGCGAAGACTATGAATATTGTAATGAGTAAAGGAGTGTAGCGCTTCATAATTAAATGTTATATGGCTAAAATGGCTAGATGGTTAACCATAAAACTATCCAACCATATATCTATTTTCTTCCTCTCTTTATTATACCAAAAACTGCTAGGGCAATGATAATTCCTATGCCACCTGCGAGATATAGCTTCTTAGCTTCCTCATCCTTGTTCGGGATGATTTCTAGTTCTATTGATTCAAATAATTGAGGGACTGGAGTTGTTCCATCGTCTGCCATTATTTTCAGTACGTATTTTCCAGTTTTTTTATAAACATGAGAATTTTTGCCGCCGCTTCCCATTTCTCCATCACCAAATGTCCAGTTAAATTTTGTCTTCTTTATATGCTCAGGTGTTACTTGAGGAAATTTAGTAAAGTCTATTTCAAAGTTTATTGGTTTGTTTACCTCATATTTTTCCGGTCCTATATCCTGGGGGGCATCAGGATCAGGCATAGCATTAAGGGCTCCTGGATAAAAATCAGCATATTTTCCATTGATCACAAAGAAAGAAGGTTGTCCGGGCATGTGGCCTTGTGCAATGGTTGGGAAGCTCACAGCAGCCACAAAAATTAGCAAAAACAACAGCCTTTTCATACTTCTAATAATAACATACCGATTAGTCATCAAGTCATAAAGTCATCAAGTCATCAAGTTTGCCCGCGGGCAAGTCAGGCCCCAGGTCACGAAGTGAGACTTGAAGACTTTCGACTTGATGACTTGATGACTTTTATTTGCTTTCGTCAGCTGGTTTATTGCTATGTGTGGCTGGAGGTGCTATACTCTGGGATGATTATGAAACGCAAAATTTCAGCAACTATGGTTTCTCAGCACCCTGATCATGCAGGGGTACCGTATTGGCATAAAAAAGCTTTTATCAGCACGCAGTATGAAGCAGAGGAATGCTTTTTATCTTTTTCTGAGTTGGGTAGTGGTGAGTATAAATGGGATTGGGAAGGCAAGTTGGTTGATGAATCTGTGATGGAGCGCTTATTAGCGTACAATTTTGATTATTTCAAAGAGAATTCGTTAGGAAAAGATGTGTTTTTGACTTTCCGTTTGCCCAATCCAACATCAGAAACAGAATTCCGTCTGGGTAGGGCATTTATGGGAATCCTCAGTGCGACAGCGATGGCAGAGAAAGTTGGACTTCATAGCCCATCCCTGTTTGAAGTAATTTTGCCAATGACAGAGAGTGCTGAGGAGATGATTGATATCCAGGAAGCTTTTGCTGAAATGGCACAATTAAAACATAAGCTTTATCGGATGGAGAATGGACCATTAAAACATATTGATGTTATTCCTCTTTTTGAGCAGGTTGAGACTATAATGAATTCTCGTAATATACTGGAAAAATATTTGAATATTCATGAGAAAAAATTTGGTTTTACCCCCGCGTATATGCGTCCTTATATGGCGCGTTCAGATCCGGCGCTTAACTCAGGATTGGTCCCAACTGTGTTAGCAATTAAGGTAGCACTATCTCACTATAAAAAATTTGCTAAAGAAAAAAATATTGAGTTTTTTCCAATTTTGGGCACTGCATCATTACCATTCCGAGGTGGTTTGTCACCCAAGAGTGTTAAAAAATTTGCTGAGGAATATTCTGGTGTTAGGACAGTTCTGCTCCAAAGTGCATTCCGGTATGATTATGACAAAAAAGATGTGATCCAAGCTGTAAAAGATTTAGAAGATATATTGCCAAAGGGTAAAACAGTGTCTGTTCCAGCTAGTGATGAAAAAAAGATCCGTGAAGCGGTAACAATTTTTGAAAAGTATTATCAGGAATCTGTTGAAGGCATAGCGGATGTCGTCAATATTGTTGCAGGACAATTACCCAAAAGACGCGAACGTGTTCAGCATGTAGGTTTATTTGGTTATTCCAGAGGTATCGGTAAGGTAAAGCTGCCAAGAGCAATTGGTTTTACAGCCGCATTGTATTCTCTGGGTGTTCCACCGGAAATGATTGGGACGGGAAGAGGTATTCATGAAGCTGAGAAAAAAGGATATTTGACGCTTGTTGAAAAGTATTATATTTTTCTGAAACAAGATTTAGAACAAGCCGGTAGATATGTAAATAAAGAAGTTCTGAAAAAGTTAGCAGCAAAATCACCTGGGTTTGCGGGGATTCTGGAGGATGTAACGTATATAGAAAAATATCTGGGTAAAAAGTTAAAGCCTGTGACAAAAGAGGAAAAAGCACATCATGTATTGGTTGAGCAGATATATGAAAAGCTTGAAAAGAAGCAGTCACTTACCGAGCTTATAACTGAGGCGGCGCTTTTGAGAAAAAGTATGGGATAAACTCGTCTAAATCTCAAATTCAAAGCATCAAATCCTAAAT
>CAMPGJ010000008.1 GCA_946885425.1 uncultured bacterium | reverse complement strand
GTTGTGCGATTTGTGGAAGAGACCGGGCATATATGCGTAGATTCGGTTTGTGCAGAATTTGTTTCAGAGAACGAGCACAGAAAGGAGAATTACCAGGGGTATTTAAAGCTTCATGGTAGATAAATTAAAAATATGAATTATTTAGTAGGAGATTTTGCTATACAATTAAAGAATGCGTCAATGGCGCATAAGAAAGAAGTGCGATCGCACTATTCAAATATCAATAAAGCTGTTGCTCAGGTATTGAAGAAGGAAGGTTTTCTTGAATCTGTAAAAGAAGAGACTGAAGAGGGTAAGAGATTTTTGGTAGTTAATCTGCGATACCAGAATAGAAAGCCGGTTATAACTGATCTTAAGCTTATTTCAAAGCCATCTTTGAGAACATATATTGGTGCAGATGAAGTGTACAAGAAACAAGGGAGAGCAGAGACAGCAATTCTTTCAACAAATGTCGGCGTGCTAACTGGTCATCAAGCTGTAAAGAAGGGTATTGGTGGAGAATTGTTATTTAAGATCTGGTAAAGGAGTGAATATATATGTCAAAAATAGGAAAATTACCAATTGCTATCGGAAATGGAGTATCGGTATCTGTGCAGGAAAATCAGGTACAGGTAACGGGTCCTAAAGGAAATGCATCCTATGCGCTTCCTGAAGGGATAAGTGTAGAATTAACAGAGGGGATTCTTACGGTTAAAGCACTGGATCTTTCCGATCGTAAAGTCAAAGCAATGTATGGTTTGACTCGTGCAAATCTGGCAAATATTGTTAAAGGTTTAGATTCAGGTTTTGAAAAGAAATTAGAATTAACTGGAGTCGGGTATCGTGCACAGATGCAGGGGGTTGATCTTGTTTTATCTTTGGGATTTTCACATCCAGTGAAAATAACACCACAACCGGGTATAACACTTAGTGTGGCTGATAATACAATTACTGTTGCAGGAAGCGACAAATCATTAGTTGGACAGATAGCAGCACAGATTCGCAAAGTGCGTCCACCTGAACCATATAAGGGTAAAGGAATTAAATATAAGGGAGAAAGAATTAGAAGAAAGGCTGGAAAGGCAGCAAAAGCAAAATAGCATGAATAAAATAGCAGTACAAAGACAAACAAGAATAAGAAGAAAGATAAGTTTTGTGTCAGACAGACCTCGTTTGAGCGTACATCGTTCAAATAGGTATTGTTACGCACAAGTTATCGATCAAAAAGGTAACGTTGTTGTTGGGATCTCTGAAAAGGCTCTGGAGCTTAAAGGGAAGGTTTCTCCTGTAGAAAGAGCAAAACAATTGGGTGAGACAATTGCAAAGTTGGCACTTGATAAGAAAATTAAGGAAGTTGCATTTGATAAAGGAAGCTTTGCATATCATGGAAGAGTAAAAGCAATCGCAGAGGGTGCAAGAGAAGGAGGTTTACAATTCTAATATGGCTATTTCACGTAATCACACAAGAAAAGATGCACAGCAGACACAAAGTGAATTTGAAGAACAGGTTGTTCAGATAAACCGTGTGTCCAAGAAGACAAAAGGTGGTAATAAAGTTGGCTTTTCAGCCCTCACCGTTGTGGGTGATAGAAAAGGTAAAGTTGGTGTAGGACTTGGCAAAGCGCCTGATGTTTCATCAGCAATCAGGAAAGGGATAAGTTATGCAAAAAGACACATGATTGATATCCCACTTGTAAATGGAACTATCCCTTTTAGAATTGATGTTAAAGTAGGAGCAGCAAAAGTTATGCTTAAACCTGCACCTCCTGGAAGTGGTATTATTGCAGGGGGAACAGTCCGAAGTGTTGTATCAGCAGCTGGAATTGAGAACATTTCTTCAAAGATGCTTGGAACTGAGAACAAGATCAGTAATATCTATGCGACACTTGAGGCATTGCGTCAGATAAGTCAACAACAGAGAAAAGAACAGGAAAGAATAGCTAACAAAAAGGCATCTAAATAATTATGAATATTTCAGACTTAGAGAAAATAAAATCAAAAAGAAAGAAGCGTGTTGGTCAGGGACATGGATCAGGCCGTGGAAAGACTGCAGGCCGTGGAACCAAGGGTCAGAAAGCGCGAAATGATGTACCTCTGGATTTTGAGGGTGGTGCACTTCCACTTATCAAAAGACTTCCTTTCTTGCGTGGAAAAGGAAGAAATAAATCTTTTAAACCATCCCCGCTTATTCTTAATTTAGATCGTCTTAATGGATTACCTAAGGGAAGTGTTGTAGACATGGAAACACTTGCAAAGCATAAGTTGGTAGAATTGAAAGCTGCAAAGGAGAATGGAGTAAAAATCTTAGGAAATGGTGAGTTACAAGTTGCTCTTACTGTAAAAGTTCCAGTTTCGAAATCTGCTTCAGCAAAAATTGAAAAAGCCGGTGGTACAATTGAATAAGCAGGTTCATTTCAATGAATAAATTTTTATCTACTCTTCGGAACAGTTTTAAATCACCTGAGTTACGTCAGAAGATCCTCTTTACTCTCGGTATTTTCCTCGTATTTAGATTTTTAGCTCATATCCCTGTCGCTGGTGTTAATATTGCCGCATTAAAAAATCTCTTTAGCCAAAATCAATTTTTAGGATTACTAGATATTTTTTCTGGAGGAACACTTGCTAATTTCTCAATTATGGCTTTGGGTCTTAACCCATATATTAATGCTTCTATTATTATCCAGTTATTGACGATGGTATTTCCTAAGCTTGAAGAACTCTCTAAAGAAGGACAGTCTGGTAGGAAAAAGATTAGTCAATATACGAGAATTCTTACTGTTCCATTGGCTGTACTCCAAGCAATAGGTATGTATGCGTTACTTCGTTCACAAGGAATTATAACTGTTTTATCTCCTGTTTCTCTTATAGCCCTTATTCTTACCATGACTGCAGGTACTATGTTACTTGTATGGTTAGGAGAATTGATAACCGAACGAGGAATAGGGAATGGAATTTCTCTCCTTATTTTTGGTGGTATTGTTGGGCAGCTCCCTATAATTTTAGGGCAGACAATCTCAACGGCCACTCCTGAAACAACCTTGAATATGCTTAGCTTTGTTGGAATGGGATTAGCGGTAATTGCCGGTATTATTATCGTAAATGAAGCAACGAGGCAGATTACTATTTATTATGCACGTCGTGTTCGGGGAAACAATACAACGGGAGGGCAATCTACACATCTTCCACTCAGGCTGAATCAGGCAGGTGTTATTCCTATTATCTTTGCTGTCTCAATTGTCCTTATGCCCTCTCTTATCGCTAATGTTTTTCAAACGTCTCCGAATCCAGCTTTGAAAAATATAGCTGAAACAATAAATATCTGGTTTGCTCCCACAAGTTTGTTTTATAATGTGTTTTACTTCCTTTTAGTTGTAGGGTTTACCTTCTTTTACACAGCAGTTATTTTTAATCCTAAAAAGATTTCAGAAGATATTCAAAAGCAAGGAGGATTTATTCCTGGTATTCGCCCAGGCACACCTACAGCAAAATATCTTAATTACATCCTTACAAGGATTACTTTAGTTGGTGCTGTTTTCTTAGGTACGGTGGCGATTTTTCCTGAAATAGGAAGGTTGTTGACTGGTGTGCAAACGTTGCTCCTGGGAGGAACAAGTGTCCTTATTGTGGTTAGTGTCGTCTTAGAAACTTACAAAGCAATAGAAGCAAATCTAGTCATGCGTAACTACGAAGGGTTTTTAAATAAATAATATGAAAATTGTTCTTCTTGGTATACAGGGTTCTGGAAAATCTACACAAGGAAATCTTCTAACAGAAAAATTAGGGATACCATATCTTTCCACAGGTCATATTTTCCGGCATATCGCCAGAGAAAAAACAGCATTAGGCAGATATATAAAAGAAGTAATGAATGCAGGTTTTCTCATCCCCGATGATAAAACATTGGATATTGTAAAAGAATACCTTTCACGTCCTGAATATGAAAATGGGTATATTCTTGATGGATTTCCCCGGACTGCAACACAAGCAAAATTATTTAAGAATGGTGTTGATAAGGTAATATATCTAAAAGTCTCGGATCGGGAGGCATTGTGGCGCCTTTCGTATAGAACTGAAGAGGGAGGAGAGATACGGGAAGATGAGACGCTAAGAGCTGTCCGGAAAAGGATTGAGCTCTTTCATGAGTTTACAGAGCCTGTTCTTGATGTATATAAAAAAAAGGGTATTTTGATTGAAGTTAATGGCGAAAAGAAAATAGAAGACATTCACAAAGAAATAATGAAGAAGTTGAAATAGTATTTTATGCGAGAAGGATTTGCAATTGCAATTGATGGACCTGTGGCTGCAGGAAAAGGTACAATCGCTTCTAAGCTTGCAAAAGAATTGGATGGATTTTATCTTTATACAGGAGCAATGTATAGATGTTTGGCTTTGGAATGTATTAATAGAGGAGTTTCTGTAGAAGATGATGCAGCGGTTGAAAATGTACTTCCTTTTGTAAATATCAAATTTGAGAATATAAAGACTTTTCTCAATGGTAAAGATGTAACTGATAGGATACAGGAGGCAGATGCAGCAAATGGAGCTTCAATCGTGAGTGTTTATCCTCATGTAAGAGAAGCTTCTGTTATAAAGCAGCAAGTTATCGCTAAAAAAGCAATAGAAGAGGGCGAAATCGTTGTTGCTGAGGGAAGAGATACGGGGACAAGAGTTCTTCCTGAGGCGAAATTGAAAATTTATCTTACTGCTGCACCTGATATTAGGGCAAAAAGGCGGTTAACGCAGTTTCTAGAACAGGGAAGAAGAGTGGATTATGAAGATGTTCTGGCAGAGGTAGTTGAAAGAGATGAGAGAGACAAGACACGGGAAACAGATCCCTTGCCCAGTAACCCTCAGGAGTTAGGATATTTTATTTTAGATGATTCCAAAATGAGTGAAGAAGAAACTCTTGGGGTTATTAATGCAGAATTAAAAAAAAGAAATTTATTATGATTGATTATAAAACAAAAGAAGAAATCGAATTAATGAAAACTGGGGGACATATGCTTGCAACAGTACTTGGTGAGGTTATGGACGCAATTAAGCCTGGGGTAACTGAGCTTGAGGTGGATCAGCTTGCTGAGAAAAGGATTCGAGAACTTGGGGGAGAGCCAGGCTTTATGAAAGTAGAAGGTTACCACCACACAATTTGTGTTTCAACAAATGATGTGGTTGTTCATGGTATTCCTACAGAATATGCATTTAAAGATGGTGATTTAGTTGGTATCGATTGTGGTGTCTTTTATAAAGGATTCCACACGGATATGAGTGATTCAAAAATTGTAGGACAAAAGAAAGATCAAGCTGTGGTGAAGTTCTTAGAAAATGGCAAAAAAGCTTTGGATGCTGGGATTGAAGCTGCGCAGTTTGGAAATCATATTGGGCATATTTCAAAGGCTATTCAGGATATCGTTGAGAAAGAAGGTGGATATTCGGTTGTTAGGAGCCTTATCGGGCATGGTGTAGGCCGTGAATTGCATGAAGCGCCTGAAGTTCCCGGATATCTTTCCCGCCCGATTGCGAAGACCCCAGTTTTGAAGGAGGGCATGACAATTGCCGTTGAAGTCATTTATAACATGGGTAAGCAGGATGTTGTGTTAGATCGGGATAGATGGACAATTAGAACTAAGGATGGAAAGCTGGCAGGTCTTTATGAGCGTACGATTGCCATCACAAAAGAAGGCCCTCTTATGCTCACAGTATAAGAGATTTTCCATATTCCAGGTTCCATTTTTTGGTTAATATTGTGTTTATTTAATATAAATCCAATGGCAAAAGGCAAATGGCAAATGAACAATCGTAAATGTTGCTCTTTGCAGCCTAGTTTGCTATAATGCTGAAATGGCTCATCAAGGATCATTTGAGAAAGATGGGGTTGTTAGAGAGGCTCTTCCAAATACCTTATTTCGGGTTGAGCTCGAAGATGGGTCTTTGGTCTTATGTCATCTATCCGGAAAAATGCGTATGCATTTTATAAAAATATTACCGGGAGATAAGGTGAAGATTGAAATGACACCTTATGACTTGTCAAAAGGCCGGATAATGTATCGATACAGATAATTATGAAAGTACAAGCAAGTGTTAAAAAAAGATGTTTAAAATGCAAAATAATTAAACGTAAGGGTGTTGTGCGTGTGGTATGCGAAAATCCACGCCACAAACAGAGACAAGGATAATCTATGAGAATTGCAGGTGTAACTATACCAGATGAAAAGAGAGTTGATATTGCCTTAAGTTATATTTATGGTATAGGCAGAAGTAATGTTATAGAAGTGCTTGAAAAGGCAGAAGTTGATCCAGCAACACGATCACATGCATTAACAGAGGATGAAATAAAAAGAATTACTCGTGTTTTGGATGCATATAAGATCGAAGGAGATCTTCGCGCAGATATTGCAGCAAATGTCCGACGTTTAAAAGAAATTGGTAGTTATAGAGGTCTAAGACATACAAGAGGTCTGCCATCACGTGGACAGCGCACACGTTCAAATAGTAGAACGAAGAGAGGTAAGAGAATGACTATCGGAGCAATTAAGAAAGAGGTAATGGCAAAGATGGAGGCAGCAGCAAAAGCAAAGGCAACAGGTAAGAAATAAGCATAAATATTATGGCAAAAAAACAAGTTAAAAAAACAACAAAAAAGAAAAAGGGCGGAGCAATTGTTAGCGAGCACGGAAAAGTATACGTTACTTCAACGTTCAATAACACATTGGTAACCGTTACTAATGACAAAGGTGATTCTTTATCATGGAGTAGCTCAGGAGCAAAAGGATTTAAAGGCGCAAGAAAATCCACACCATATGCTGCAACGCTTGCAGTAGAGGATGCAGTAAAGAAGACAGTTGAGAGAGGTATGAAGTCAGCAGACGTATATGTGAAGGGCCCTGGATCAGGACGTGATTCTTCACTGCGGGGTATCCGAAGTGCTGGACTTCAAATTACATCGATTTCTGATTTGACACCTATGCCTCACAATGGGCCAAGGGCAAAGAAGAAAAGAAGAGTTTAAACTATGGCAAGATATACAGGACCAAAACATAAATTAGCAAGAAGAGAAGGAATTAACCTTCTTGAAAAGACATCAGCAAGTCTTATGCGCCGTCTTAACGTGCCACCAGGTGTGCATGGTAAGAAAGGAAAGAGAAGGCCATCAGAATATGGACAACAGCTGAGAGAAAAACAGAAAGCTAAGGTAATGTATGGTGTTTTGGAAAGACAATTTAAAAAATTGGTTGAGTCAGCTTCCAAACAAAAAGGAGATACAGAAGAATTGTTGCTTTCTTCTCTTGAAAGAAGACTTGATAATATAGTCTATCGTCTTAGTTTTGCTAAATCACGTATGATGGCTCGTCAGTTCGTCACACACGGTCATGTATTCGTTAATGATAAGAAGATGTCAATTCCTTCATATAAAGTACAGGAAGGCGATATCATTACTCTTGACGCAACAATCCAAAAGAATCCTGACGTTCTGAAAAATCTTGAAGAAAAAAAGGAAGTACTGGGATTTTTAGAAAAGAAAGGAATTGTTGGCAAATTGACAAGAATTCCAAATTCCAGTGATATTCAGGCACCATTTAGCACTAGACAGATCATTGAATACTACTCAAGATAGTAGTTGTATATTGTTTGAGATAGTGGTATAATACTCATCTATGGAAGAATTAAATTTTAAAGTTAAAGAAATTACAACCGCTCCAGATTTTGGAGAATTCGTTCTTGAGCCATTGGAACCAGGATATGGTCACACAATGGGAAATGCATTGAGAAGAGTTCTCTACACATCCATTGAAGGAACTGCAGTTACATCAGTTCGCATCACCGGTGTAAAACATAAATTTTCTACATTGCCAGGACTGAAGGAAAATATTGTTGACTTACTCCTTAATGTTAAAGAATTAAACCTTCGTCTCTCAGAAAATAAAGAAAGCGCAACAGTAAAACTTTCTGTTAAAGGTACAAAGGTAGTTACAGCAGCTGACCTTGAACTTACAGATGGTGTTGAGGTTGTTGATAAAGATCAATACATCGGTTCACTTTCAGGTGATAAAGCAAAGCTTGATATGGAATTAACTGTTGAGAAAGGATATGGATTCTCTCTCGCTGAAGAGCGCAAATCAACAACACTTGGTGTTATTTCAACAGACGCTGTCTTTACTCCAGTTACAAGAGTAACTTACACAGTTGCTGCAACACGTATCGGTAGAAGAACAGATCTTGATAAGCTTACACTTAAAGTTTGGACAAATGGTACAGTTGATCCAAAAGATGCTTTGAATCACGCCGCAAAGATCTTAGCTCACAACTTTATGCAGATTTTTGAACCAAAAACATCAGTTACTGCAAGTGAAACAACAGCTCAAACTTCGTCAATACCTCAAAATCTTTTGAATATGACTATTGATGAACTAGATCTTCCAACAAGAATCTATAATAGCTTGAGAAATGGTGGAATTGAAACAATTGAACAGCTACTTAACACTCCAAGAAAAGACTTAATCTCAATGAGAAACATGGGTGGTAAATCAATTTCCGTAATTGAAGAAAAACTTCAGGAAAAAGGGATCAGTCTAAACATATAAATATAATTCGAATATCGAAATTCGAAATCCGAAACAAATTCGAAGTTCAAAATTTTAATTTCAAAACGTTTTGAATTCCGAAATTTTGTATAAGTATTGTTTCGAGTTTCGTGTTCGAGATTCGAATTTTTTGTTATTATGAGAAAAAATGTTTTTGGAAGACAATTTAAAAGAGATGCGAATGAGCGAAAGGCTCTGTTTAAGAATTTATTGACATCTCTTATTTTGCATGAGAGGATTAAAACAACTCCTGCGAAAGCAAAAGCAATCAGAGCTGCAGCTGATAAATTGATTACGAAAGCAAAAAAGGGTGGAGACGCCGCTCTTCGTAATTTAGCTCCTGATGTTCGTCATGAAGCAGTCGTTAAGCTCATTAACGATATAGCTCCACGTTTTGTAAGTCGTCAGGGAGGATATACAAGAATAATTAAACTTCCTAAAAACAGAGTAGCTGATAATGCTCCTCAAGTTTTTATGGAATGGGTAGAAAAACCGGTGGCATTAGTAGCGCAACCAAAAGTGAAAAAGGTTAAAAAGG
This sequence comes from uncultured bacterium, assembly GCA_946885425.1. The sequence goes on along the minus strand of CAMPGJ010000008.1, from coordinate 9,053 downwards.
AAAATAAGAAGGTAGAAGTAAAGAAGGCAACTAAAAAAGAGGCAGAGGTAAAGGTTTCCAAGGAGACAAAGGCAAAGAAGGAAGTAAAGAAAGAAGTTAAGAAAACAGAAAAGAAGGAGGTAAAAAAGGGAAAGTAAGTTTAGGACTACAACCTACAAACTACAACCTACAACCTAACTATGAATCAAGCAGCAATAACAGAAGGAACAAAGGTATCAGACATCAAGAGAGCGTGGCATGTAATTGATGTTAAAGGTGCAGTGTTGGGAAGATCCGCATCTAAGATTGCTCAGCTTCTGATGGGTAAAGGTAAAGCATATTTTGTCCGCAATCTTGATTGTGGTGATTATGTTGTTGTCATTAACGCGAAAGAAGTAAAGGTAACAGGAAAGAAAGAAGAGCAGAAGAATTATTACCGGCATTCAGGGTATCCAGGTGGGTTCAAGCAAGAAACATTAAAAGAGCTTCGTGGAAGGAAGCCTGAGCAAATTATTACGCACGCGGTTAAAGGAATGCTTCCACAGAACAGATTGCGTGATAAAATGTTAACAAGATTATTTGTATTTTCCGGTGAGGAACATACATATACAGACAAATTTAAGAAAGAAGTATCAGCATAATTACTATGGCAGAAGAAGTTAAAAAAACAACTAAAAATGTAAAGTTAGACTATGTCTTTGCAGTCGGTAGGCGAAAAGATGCAGTTGCTCGTGTCCGATTGTACGAGAAAGTAAAAGAAGACCTCAAATGGGATGAGAAAGAAATCAAGAAAGGGGATCTTTGGGTAAATGGAAAACCTATCGCTGAATATTTCTCAGGTGAAGTATCACGCCACATGTATACTGAGCCTCTTCGTATAACAAATGCACATCAGCAAAACTTTGCCTTCACTATTAAGGTAGTAGGTGGTGGACCATCAGGACAACTGCAAGCCGCTATTGCAGGAATTGCTAACGCGCTTAATAAGCTGAATACAGAGAAATACAGACCAATCTTGAAGAAGAAAGGCTTCCTTACCCGTGACGCAAGAATCCGAGAAAGAAGAGTTGTCGGTATGGGTGGAAAGTCCAGAAGAAAGAAGCAATCACCAAAGCGTTAAAGAACCCTCTTTGTGGGTAGAAGCTTATGGAAAGACGAGGATATATCCCCCACCTCCAAGAATCCCAAGAACAAATACGTTCAATTGATTTCGTGAAGTTTGGTTATGATGAAAATGAATCATCAGCGAAAGATATGCAAAATCGTCTGCATCGAGCAGGTTCACAACGAGTACTCCAAGTAGCAAAAGAAGTTTTTGGAGCAAGTGTCGCGGCTTATGCATCTGGAGCTATTTCTGAGCAAGAATTACAAAATGAAGAGGGTGCTGCAATCGCTGAATTTGAACAAGGAACATACAACGCAAAGGAAGAGAACGTAGTCCGTTTGCTAATTGGTATGGATATTGCTCAACGATTGAGAGACACACAGCATTCTGAAGAAAACATACAAAGATTATTTGAACAAAAGAGGGAATTTGGAACTATCTTTGAGGTCGGAACTGTTTATGATAGATTGCACAACGTAGAAGATAAAGATCTAGCAACGCTTCACAGAAAATTGCAAGATGGAGTACACAAGCTCAACCAGCCGAAGCAAAAACCAGATGCATCCACGAAAAGAATGCAGACGCAAGAATTTATGAAAAAGCAGAAAAAGCGCGGTTGAAAGTAATTAGTGTCCGCGGGAGGTTCCTGGAAGTGTGTAGCTTTCTATGAATTTTTTAGCATTTTTTTCATCTGTTTTCGTACTAATTTTGGTATCTCCTTGGGCTATAGAGATAGCTATTTCATGAACGGTTCCAATATCTTCCGGCCCTATTCTCGCTAAAGCAGTGCTGAGTGAAAGATCTCCGAGCTTTGGTTGTCTTTCTACAAAAGTTTTTCTTATTGCATCTTTTTCTATACCTTTTTCTGCCATCTGCTGAGCAAAATCGATACTTATTGCTATTTTTGTAAGGCTTCTATCTGGATTCCCTGCCAGAGAGTAAGCGTCTGGGTTATCAAACCAGGTTCTAAGATTTCTTGGATCTCCTTCGGCTACTATGGAGGAGACAGTTCTTTCTCCATAGAGATCTGCTGCCTTTTGCATCATTTTTTGTGGATCTTCTTCCCTAATAAGTGTAACTTTCTTATGTTGTTCAAGTCTGGTGGGAGTAGCATAACCATATTTTTCGGATGCACTTTTAGGCTTTAGGATTGCTATTTCAGTGTGGTTTATTTGGGGGTACGTTTGGTTTTCAGTGAGCGCTTTTTGGGTAATTTGTCTTTCTTTTTCTCCGATACGATAAATCTCTGCTCTTTCCCTGCCCATCAAATAAAGTATAGCAGAGTTCGGGTTATAGTTCAACAACTTGGCCTGTTTTCAATCCTTCAAAACGGATTTCATGTTTGGCAAAGTACTGTGTGAGGCGCCCGTACATCTCTGTCCGGACATCATCTTTCCACATCCAATCATGGATTGGTATGATAACTTTGGGTTTTAGCTCCAGAGCTTTTTCAACGGCTGCTGTAGTGCTGCCCCAGGGTGCTTGGATTGGAAGGCAAAGAATATCATTTGTGGTTGTAAAGTGAAGTGAATCTCCAGGATGGGTTAGTTTGTTAAATACATTTACAACGATATTTTGTGGCACTTCCATATCCCAAAGTTTTTCATGAGGAGCATCTTGTATTGAAACGATGGCATCTCCCTGTGTCAGTACATTGAAATTCTCTTTTTCAAGTAATGAAGCAGCAGACGAGTTGGTTAGTATTTTTGCCTTAGGAAATTTATCTATAAGCTCTTGTATCAAAGGAATATGCATATGATCGAAATGCTCATGGGTAATGATAATATAATCGAGGTTTTGTAAGGATTCTATATCTAATGCATGTTCATTGTAGGTGAAGATCCCAGGATCAATGAGAATAGTTGTATCCGTATCTTCTATGAGCAAACAGGAATGGAGGTGTTTGGAAATACGCATGGTTTAATAATTAATTCAAAATACCATCAAAATAAATTCAAATATTTTAATTGAAAATATAACGTTTTGAATTATTTGGAGTTTGTAATTTTGGATTTATGATTTTCTAGTCTGTGTTTTTCGAGTGCAGAAAGTATTTCTTTGAGTAACGCTCCTGTTGCAATAGACATAATTATAGCTAAAGTAAGCCAACCGAGTATGGGAATAAATAATAAAATATAGACAATCATAGGTCCGGCCAGTCCTGCTTTCCAATCAAGAACATATCCTTTTTCTAATTTGCGCAGAATAGTCCAGCCGATAAATATTTTTGTTAAAAATAAGCTAGTCAGGAATATAAGCCCGAAAGTAAGAAAGCCAGCGACTCCCAGCCATATAAGCCCTAAAAGAATAAAGCTGATAAGTGGAAAAATAATAAGGAAAGTAAATCCCACATATCCGTCTTTAAAAGGATGTACTCTCATTCTAGTAAAGATTGTCATGATGAACTTAGAAAAAAACGTAATGAACAAAATACTTAAAATTATATCTACGCCTACTTTATAAAGGGATGCAAATGCGAGATGTTTATTATCGAGGTGATGCATCCACATAAAAGGGTTGTGGAGCTGCTCTCTTTTATTCCAATTGCCTCTATTATTCCAGTTATCTCTTTGTCCAGAAATTGATATACGTTCTTGGTACAGTCCTTTCTCTACTTGCGCATGAGTTTGAGCTGGAGCGACACTAAAAAAAAGAAGTGCTATATGTAGTGAAAGAAGGATACGAAATACTCTCTTCATAAGAAAATTATATAACGTTTTCTTAAAATATAGCAACTGTCCTTGTTAAAGGAAGAATTTTATATCTTTTTAAGAAGGTCTGGTAGCTTTTTAAAATCTTCAGCTAACAAGTTTTTTACATTGGTACTTCGCAGTGCAGCAGCAGGATGGTAAAAGGGGAGTATTGTCATTTTTTTCCCTTCCCAGATTACATTGTAGATTTTTCCGTGCGCGTGCGAGATCTTTTCATTTGGAAGAAATTTTTCCATAGCAAATCTGCCCAATGGTATAACAAGTTTTGGACTAACAGTTGTTATTTCATTAACTACTGAAGAGGCAAATGCTTTAATTTCATTTGGCTTAGGTGGACGGTTTTTTGGGGGTCTGTAACGAACGATACTGGATATATATACATCTTTTCTTGTGAGACTGATACTTTCAAGCATATTTTCTAATATTCTTCCTGCAAGCCCGACAAAAGGTCTTCCTGTCTCGTCCTCACGTCGGCCAGGTGCTTCTCCTAGAAAATAAAGATTAGCGTTAGGATTTCCTTCACCAAATACAAGGTTATTTGCAGTATCGCGGAGCGGAAGCGATGTATTGTTGAGGAGCTCAGATTTTATTTGATCTAATATTTTTTTCTTATCCATGGGTTTAGTAAATTATTTTTTCTCCTCTATTTTCCCAGCTTGTTGTAGATGTGGAATTGCTTCTTCTGACTTAATATCTTTTAGCTCATGTTCTTTTTTATATGCAACCATTAAGCCGTCAATAATCTCTTTAATTTTTATGGCATCTTTACGTTTGAAGTTTCGTATCATGATAGGGTCAAGCCCCATTTTGTTTCCTGAAATTTTGACAGCTGCCATAAATGGTGTTGTAACTATTTCTACCCCTCCAATATCTTCAATGAAGAATGTTTTTGTATAGTTTGATTGGAAGAATTCACCAATGATTACATCTACCCTAGCAGGATGGATAATGATTTTGTCAGGGAATAGGCTAAACGGAAAGATGCTCTTTGCTTGGAAGAGTACTCTTGATTCTTCTTCTGCAAATTTTTGTATCTGTTCTTTTTTAGGTGGAGGGAATATCTGGGAACTATATTGCATTATATTACTTGTACCATATGCTTTAAAAGCAAGAAGGAAAAGAGACAATGGTAAGAAAAGCACAAGACATCATGCAGTTTGCCTCCATATCTTTTTAGAATAGTATATAATAGCCGTATGATTTTGCGGGATTTTTATATTAGAGATTTGGATGCTGATAATTTTAGGGAGAACTTTTTTGTCTCCGCGATAGTCAGTATATTTGCCATCCGTATTTTTCTCAAATTAGCAGGATATCCTCAGTTAGGTGGAGGTGATTTTCATATCGCGCACATGTTATTTGGTGGATTCTTTATGGTAAGCGCCATTATTATCTTGCTTTCTTTTTTAGGGGAGACTTCTAAAAATATAGCATCGATTTTGGGTGGTATAGGATTTGGTACATTTATTGATGAGCTTGGGAAGTTTATTACCAGCGACAATGATTATTTTTTTCAGCCGACTGTTGCCTTCATCTATATTATTTTTGTTTTGTTATTCCTGATATCCAGATTTATTCCCAGGTACCGGCAAGTCTCTCAGAAAGAATACTTGATTAATGCTATAGAGATGATTAAGGAATCATTGGTGAATGATTTTGATCCTGAAGAAGAAAAGCGGGCGATATCATACTTAAAAAAATGTAATCAGAAAGATCCTGTTGTTATGTTATTGATTCAGGTTGTGGCACGCATGCAGACAACAACAGCTCGACAGGTAAGTGTATATACAAAGTTTAAGATAGCATTGGCCGTTTTGTATTATAAAGTAGCCCGTTCAGGTTTTGTTCTCAATGCTATTATCGTTGTTCTTGCTGTCCAGACACTCAGAACTTTTTTTGAATCAGCCAATCTATTTGTCACCCGTCCGGTATTAGCTTTTAGCGAATGGGGGCAGTTATATTCATCAGTTCTTGCCGGTAGTTTCGTTTTAATTGGTTTGGCTGCTCTTCGTTTTTCCAAAGCTGAAGCATACCGCTTCTTCCGCATAGCCATATTAGTCAGCATTCTTCTGACAGAGTTTTTTGCCTTTATGCATTCTCAATGGTATGAACTCATTGGTCTTACTGTAAATGTCTTTATGCTGTTAGTGATTAATTACGCAATGATGATGGAAAGGTCGAAGGCGAAGAGATAGATTGTTTTAGATCGCATTGCGAGGAAGTATGACAAAGCAATCTAGTCAGTAAATGAGTTGTGGACGAGATCGCCACACTTCTACGTCGTTCGCGATGACGATATATTTTTCCTCTTGCCAAAAAAATATTGTTGTGTTTAAATATAAAAACATTAAGAGTTCCCCCGTTGAGCGGGGGGCGGCAACCCTTCGACGGGATTAGGCTATAGCCTACAGTAGTCGTTACGGGTGCTAGACTCCAAAATAGGAGTAATGTGATCCCAAGAGGGGTAAAAATATTTTTTATCTCTCACCTTTGTGAGAGATTTTTTTTGGAAACGAATCAATTCGAATTGAATTACATTCTCGAATTACACGAATCTTATGAAGAATTTTGTTTTTACATCAGAATCAGTTTGTGCAGGACACCCCGACAAGGTTTGTGATCAGATAAGTGACGCTCTTGTTGATGCGGCGCTTGCACAGGATCCTCAATCCCGTACGGGTATTGAGACTGTAGCTGGGGCGAATCAGATATGTCTTTTTGGTGAAATCAAAACAAACGCTCAAATAGATTATGAAAAAGTTGCCCGTGATGTCGTAGAGAGACTAGGTTACACGGTTCCAGCTTGGGGATTCAGTCAGGAGTCATCTTTCACAAACGATATTCACCAACAATCACCTGAAATTGCCATGGGTGTTGACCAGGATGGGGCAGGTGACCAAGGCATGATGTTCGGATATGCATGTGATGAAACGCCAGAATTTATGCCGCTGCCGATTAAATTGGCACATGCATTGGTTCAGCGAATTGATGAAGCTCGTGAAAAAAAAGAACTTAAGTGGCTTCGCCCTGATGGTAAATCACAGGTAACTATACGCTATGAAGAAGGTAAGCCTGTTGCTATCGAGAAGCTTGTCGCTGCAGTTGCCCACGATGAGAAAAAAAGTGCTGAAGAGGTACGCGTTGATGTGATCAAAGCTATATTTACTCCAGTATTGAATCATTATAAATTGGAACTTCCAAAAGATAAGGATATTATCGTTAATGGTACTGGCTTGTGGCATATCCCCGGCCCAGAATCAGACGCAGGTTTGACTGGACGCAAAATAGTTGTTGATACCTATGGTGGCTATGCCCGGGTGGGTGGAGGAGCGTTCAGTGGTAAAGATCCGAGTAAGGTTGACCGCAGCGGAGCGTATGCTGCAAGATATATTGCCAAAAATATTGTTGCTGCAGGACTTGCGACAAAATGTGAAGTTGGGCTTGCTTATGTTATCGGTCAGCCACTTCCTCTTATGCAGACTATTGATACGTTTGGAACTGCTACAGTGAGTGAAAAAGCCTTGCATGATTTCAAGGATAAGCTTATTGGTACATCAGTGAGGGAGATTATTGATACTCTTGATCTTGCTCGCCCAATCTACAGTACCACTGGTGCCTACGGCCACTTTGGCAGAGACAGCTTTCCCTGGGAGAAGGTAGTTAACGTTTAATATCCGATTTCAAATATCCAATATCAATTTCTCAATTTTCAGTTTACCTTTTCCTTTTGATTAGTTCGGCGTTTCTGTTCTGCGTAGTTCTACGCTTGACGAGCAACTGCTCGCCGAAGTTGTAGCCCCAATAGAGTGAAAGTTTGCTGTAGGCAAGAAATTTCTTTTTGTTTACTCTGTGTTTTTTTATTCTGAAATCTTCCATGGCTACGCGATCGGTAATGTTTTGAAGAATAATATCAATAATTGTATTTAGCAGAGGAGTAGATGCAAGTTTTGCTTTGGAAGTGAGTAGAAGTGTAGCCTTCTGTACTTTTTTGATTGTCTTTTTATCTATAGGGAGCGAGTAGGGGGAAGAGTTGGTAAGAAAAGAACGTTCTTTTAGATAGATGTTAAATCCGTAGGTAATTAAGGCATAAAGGAAAGAGAGAATCTGTGTATCTTGGATCTCTTCTGGTTCGAGATGAGGCGTATAAACTAACGCAGCAAATCCTCCGGCTAACGCATAGCATGAGTCTGCAATTTCATCAGTCAAAAAAAATTTTGAAATATTACTGTCATTAGTATATTTATCAATAAGACCGAATATTTCTCCGGCAATAAGAAGGGCTTGATCTTCTAATCCTGATTCTTCTCGAAGGGAAACACTCTTCATCTGAAGCATTATACATTATTCAGGCATATCTTCAAAGAAGCTATTGACTCGATGTAAAAATATTCAGTAGACTGAAGATAGATGTAAAGCTGAGGGGGGCCTGCCCCTCCGTAGCTTTAGCGAAGGGGGGTGAGTTGAATTATGAATACAAAAAAATTATTACATATCGTTTCATTTTCTTTACTTATCATCGGAGGTATTAACTGGGGTTTGATCGGGTTTTTGGGTGCTGATTATGACCTAATCGACTTAGTTTTCGGAAGTTTTGATGTAGTACCTGAGGTATTGGAAACATTAGTTGGTGTATCAGCGCTTTATATATTATTTACTCACAAAGGTGATTGCAAAGTTTGTGGAGGCAAATAGTAAACCAAATTTTACGTAAAATTGAATAATACCCTTATGCGCAACGCAGAGGGTATTATTTTTAGTTTGTAAAAAAAATTACAAATTCAGAATTATAAGCTCCAAATAAATCGCAAATCATAATAACCAAATTTAAAACGTTTTGAATTTAAGCATTTTGAACAATAGAATTTATTGTGATTTGATTCTTTGAATTTGCAATTTTAGCTTGGAAGGTGCTATTTTATATCTATCAGTTCAACTTCAAAGATGAGGGTGGAATTCGGAGGGATTGCTCCGCTACCTTGTTCCCCATATCCTAGTGATGGCGGAATAGTGAGTTTTCTCTTTCCGCCAATTTTCATTCCGACAACTCCCAAATCCCATCCTTGAATTACCTGACCGACTCCTATTTGTGTTTCATAAGGCTCACCACGGTCATATGAGCTGTCAAATTTTGTTCCATCAGTGAGTGTACCTTTATAATGGATAACAATAGTGTCACCGCTTTCTACCTCTTCTCCTTCACCCACTTTTGTATCTTCAACCTTCAGGTCAGTTGCCTCTGTTTTTGGAACGGTTAATTC
>CAMPGJ010000007.1 GCA_946885425.1 uncultured bacterium | reverse complement strand
GACCGACCTTTCAGGTAAAACAAAATTTGTTGACGTTGACGAAATAACTAAATTCTCTTCCTCTCAGAAAAACTTTGGAATTTCAGATTTAACAAAAGGGACCAAAATTAGCGTCCTGGGAATATATAACAAACAATCAAAGAGAATTTTAGCCAGATTCATCGAAATTACGGTAACTCCTACTTATATAAGCGGAGCAATTTCCGAGATCGATGATAAAAAGAACATATTAACAATTATGATGGAAGATGAGAAAACTGTGAAAATCGATATTGTCACAACAACCAAAATCCTTGCATACGACAAGACAGATGGCCTTTTGAAGTACGGCTTTTCCAAATTAGAAGTTGGTGATCGTGTAGGAGTCATCGGCTTCCCTGATAAGAAGGATAAATCCCTCATCACTGGTACCAGAGTAATCGACCTTGCGATTCTTCCAAAAAATCCGAAAGTTATTGTAAAACAGCCATCCCCAACAGCTGAAGAAGAGCCCGATATCACCCCATCCGTAGGTGGAGGGAAGAAATTAACCCCTATAAAGAACTAGCCTCTTTGTCATTCCGAGCGAAGTCGAGGAATCTCACACCACAGAATAGCTAAACAAAGTTTAATATCCAATGTCAAATGTAAATTTGTAGTAGCGCGATTCATCGCGATTTAGTAGAATTGAGGAACTTATTACGTTTAAGGCGCCATAAATGTCGCCACTACAGATTATATGAACTCACGTCTTAACAAACTTAAAGCACTTTTATTAGAAAAAAATCTCGATGGGGCATTAATTTCTTCCGTTCCTAACATCATTTACTTAACCAATTTCGCTCATTTCTCCACCCATGAACGGGAGGCTTTTGTTATTGTTACGCAAAATAAAAATTTCATCATCACTGATAAGAGGTATTCGCACGCTGTACGGAAAAATGTCGAAGATCTTGAACTACTGGAACTTTCATCAGAATATACTATCCCCCACCTTATCGGTGAAGTTGTCACTAATGAACAGATTAAAAAACTTGGGATTGAATCAACCAACCTCACTGTACATGAATGGGATAAGATCAAAACACTTGCCGAAGAAACAAAACATTTTGACCTCTCCCCTATCAGGGTAATAAAAGATAGCAAAGAAATTGCTTTCATACAAAAAGCCTGTGAGCTTGGAGATCAAGCCTTTACTCATATCCTCACCCACATTAAAGAAGGCATGACCGAAAAAGAAGTTGCCTTTGAATTGGAGCACTTCATTAGAAAAAATGGTGCTGATATATCTTTCTCAAGCATAATAGCCTTCGAAGAAAACGCCGCCATCCCCCATCATAAGACTGGAAACAGAAAACTCGAAAGAGGAAACCTAATCCTTTTGGATTTCGGAGTAAAATATGAGGAATACTGTTCGGATATGACCCGAACCATCTGCTTCGGCAAAGCAACTGAGGAGAAAAAGAAGATCCACCAAACAGTCCTAGAAGCACAAGAGAAAGCTATCTCATTTCTCAATTCTCAATTCTCAACTCTCAATTCAGTTCCTGCATCAGAAGTTGATGGCGAAGCCAGAAACTACATTATCACGCAGGAACGCCCCTCCATTCCTCATTCGCTCGGCCATGGAATAGGATTAGAGGTTCACGAAGCACCCAGCCTGTCACCTAGGTCTAAAGACGAATTAAAGGAAGGCATGGTCTTCTCCATAGAACCTGGAATCTACTTAAACGATAACTGCGGAGTACGAATCGAAGACCTTTTTACAATCGAAGGAAGAAAACTCATCCAGCTCACCCAATCTCCGAAAGAATTGATTGAAGTATAAACAATCGCCGGAGCAATTTTGTAAATTGCTTCGAAACTGTTCTATCCGAATAAAGTCCCAACTTTCGATTCTGATTCTCCCAATCAAACAACCCGAACCATCATGGATCAGGTTCCAAACCTGATCCGGCAAGAGACTAACAAGTGTTAGATTCCTGGTCTGCGTCCACCATGTTAAGCCATCCGGCCCTGAGCTCATGGTCGAAGGACAGGCGCCGGCCCAGGAATGACATTCTAAATCAAACTATTGTATAATAGAGGTTATGAAAGCACAGACATTAAAAGGATTTAGAGACTTCCTTCCTTTGGAAGCCCGAAAGAGACAGTATGTGGTAAACATCTTACAAGAGGTGTTTACTTCGTATGGATTTGAGCCGCTAGAGACACCAGTACTTGAATACGAAGAGATTTTGGCGGGAAAATATGGTGATGAAGGTGATCAGCTCATGTATCGGTTTAAGGATCGCGGTGAGCGCAACGTAGCTATGCGATATGATCAGACTGTTCCTCTGGCCCGCGTTGTTGCGCAATTCCAAAACGAACTTCCTACTCCATTTAAGCGCTATCAGATACAAAACGTGTGGAGGGCAGAAAATACACAGAAGGGTCGCTACCGTGAATTCCTTCAGTGCGATATTGATACTGTGGGCATCGACTCCCCTCTCGCAGATGCAGAGATTATCGCAACAGCTGCTGCTGCACTTGAAAAGTTGGGATTTGAGAATTATAAAATCATCATCAATGACAGACGTGTTTTTTCAGAACTAGTTGAACAAAATAAAGTATCGCAGGATGAAATGAGCTTTGCCGTGGTCGCTGTCGATAAATTAAAAAAAATTGGTGAAGAGGGAGTTATTAAAGAATTAATCTCTAAGGGATTAAGCGAAGAACGCGCAAAAGAAGTATTTACCCTCATCCGAAATCAGGAAGAGACAGATGCGCTGCGGGATATTACTGAGTATCTCAAGAGCTTTAGATTTGATAAAGCAAAGTTCAAATTTGATCCCACACTCGCCCGTGGACTCAATTATTACACTGGAGTTATCTTTGAAATAGAAATTGAAGGCTATGCTGTCGGATCAATTTGTGGGGGGGGCCGTTATAACAATCTAATCGGCATGTTCTCCAACCAGCAGTTCCCAGCTGTTGGATGCGCTTTTGGTTTTGACCGCCTGATAGAAGCGATGGAAGCTCAACAATTATTTCCCAACGATTTAGCACTCTCATCCACAGAGGTGCTTGTAACAATTTTTACAAATGATTTGAAAGAAAAATCACTGGAAGTTTGTGCTCTACTCCGCTCTAACAATTTTAATGCAGAAATTTACCTAGGAGAAATAAAAGATAAGAATCCTTTGGAAAAACAACTCAAATATGCTAACCAAAAGAATATCCCCTACGTCGTTATCATCGGATCAGAAGAAGCTGAAAAAAATATGGTTACGCTTAAAAACATGCAGACGCGGGAGCAGAAGCAACTATCAGTAGATCAATTACTCACTGCTATCTAATTTCTTCTGCTTTTCTACATCTAAAATATCTTCTCTTCCTCTACGGGTCCGTGTTCTAACGGTATTAACATTTGCTCTTGTTAGATCAGCAATTATTTCACCTGGAAAACCCATTGCTTTTGCTACCATGGTAGACCTATACACCTCTGGAATCTGATTTAAAGTGTCCAACGCGTCTATTCTATCAACAACTTGCGCTTCCACATTTGTATGGTGATCAGGGACATCAAGAGGAGCCATTACCCCATCTGCATTGATAGGAGAAAAAACCTCTTCTAAAGATCTCATAACAATACTTTTTTCTCTATTTACATGAGTAATAGAACTATTTGCTACCGATCTGGTTAAATAGTGTGTTAGTTGATCAGATTCAAGTCCGCCTTTTAGCACCCGTGTCTGAAATTTTACCCAAACATCATGAACGATATCTTCTGCATTATCCGGACCAACCCTCTTTTGGGCAACCTTGAGCATTTTGGGATTATATCTCTCGTAAATTTCACCCCATACTCTTCCATCATTGCCCTCTAATGCCTGCAATTCTTCAGGAGATATAGGAATTTCACTTTGTTTTGGAGCTCTCTCTTGCATAGTTAAATTCTGTAGAGGATACTCTATTAACGAGGAGTTGTCAAGGATTTCTCTTTATGGGCATGCCATATGGTCCGAACACATACTGAGACGAAGGCGGTTTCGGTGGCTGCTTTTCATAGACTGTCTTGATCGCCTTACCATCATATGTATAAACAGCTCTTCCCCGTTCTTCAGTCTGAGTCTCAAGATGGACGGGCTTTCTCCATAAAGATTGGACATAAGGCAAAGTCTTCTCTACATATTGCTTTTCCAGCTCTTGACCTTCATATTGGTGTTTAAGGTATAGCTCTTGTTTCTTTTCATAATCTATATCTGTACAAACGATATATGGGTTACCATTATTATCCATTGATTGAACCAGCTTATCTCTTATTTCCATCCATCCTTTTTCTTTAATATAGACAATCGTACCACTACTCAATTCCTCTTCTTCATAGATATACATCCCCATCCTATCAGCCGTTATTTTATTAAAATAATTCCGGATAAAAGATTGATCATCATTTTCTTCCATAACTTCACGGACTTTTTGCAGACCCGGGCTTTGTTTGAAATCTCCTTTATATTTAGGATAAACCGTTTGACCATTTTCCTTTAGCCATTTGTTTTCCTTTTCTGTGAGCTTACCATTATGGTGATCCTCAATATATTCGAACATTTTTAACCCCATATAATACGGATTTATTTGTTGAGGATTTGGTGCAACCACTCCTGCATGCATATGAATAAAATGTTCATCTTCTGCTGCTGTTACGAATTCTCTCTTACTCATTTCACGCATAATCTTCAAATGCCAATATGACGCCCATCCTTCATTCATCAGCTTCGTTCTCATCTGTGGGTAGAAATATAAAGATTCTTTCCGTACAATATCTACCGCGTCCCTTTCCCAATCTTCCAGATATGGAGCATGATTTCGTATAATTCCCAGAATATCTTTATCAGGTTCAGGAGGAAGAACTTCTTTCTTATCATCCCCTCTTCTTTTTGATATATCTTTCCATTGCTGCAATTCTTCATCACGATATGGGCGCTCCGGCCTATGCGGATCAATATGCTCTTCAATAGCAAGAGCTGCATCCAATACTCTTTCTACTACTTCTTTTCCCTCCCGATATTCATATTCGTTAATCCGCTTGGCGTGCAAAGCTGCAGCTTCCGGCATATCTTTTCTTGTGGGCTTAAATAGATAATTATTTTTGAAAAAGTCCGTATGCCCTAAAACATGCGCCATAACTACTTTATTCTCAATTGGGGCATTATTCTCCAAAAGATATGCTTGGGAAGGATCACTGTTGATAACTACCTCATAAATTTTGGATAATCCATGATCATAACTTGTCTTCATTTTCCAATAATCTCTTCCATGGCTCCAGTGAGAGAACCTATTAGGCAATCCATATGAACCAATCGTATACATGGTATGAGGAGGCACTACATCAAACTGTGTTGGAAAATGATCCAATTTAAATTCTTTAGCTATCGACGTTATGTGGCCAAGAGCAGTACCTAGCTCACGGTCCTCAGATTCAAAAGGCTTTGCTTTCTCTGTTTTGAGTTCTTCCAGAAATTTTTTGGGATTTTCTTTCATTTTTAGTCTTTATCTCCCGGAAATACTTTTTTAAGTCCAGGCAAAACATCTTCTTTCTTCCGAATAGTCACTGTTCTAAATCGATCATCTCTGATTTCTGAATCATACGCCCTTTTAAGTGAGCTCTGCCGATCATATTGTCCTACCTCCACATACGCGTATTGATTTACCTGTAAATCCAAAGCTTCTTTTACTTGATTTACGCATTTAGGGTTATCAGAAGAATAATTATCTCCATCTGAAAAATGCAGCGAATAAATATTATATTGCTCAGGTGGATACCGTTGTTTGACAATATCAAGCTCAAGCTCGTTCGCGGAAGAACACATAGTGCCACCACCCATTCCTCTCGTAAAGAATCCCTCTTCGTCAACTTCTTTTGCCTGTGTATCATGAGTGATAAAAACTAAATCTACTTTCGGATATTTCGTCCTGAGAAAATTGACAGTCCACCAACAAAAAGCCCGAGTAGCATATTTTTCAAATTCACCCATAGATCCTGAGACATCCGCTTTTGCGATAACAACAGCACTATTATCTTGCTTGACCTCTTCCCTCCATACCCTGCGATGATAATCATCCGGAGAAATATCCCGTATTTCAGCCTTCCCGCTTTCCTGTGCATTTCTTGACATATTAGCGATAACAGTACGCATAAGATCCATATTGCTGGGGTTTTTTTGCTTTCTTACATCATCAAAAACAATTACTTCAGATTCTATGGAATGTTTCTTTTTATCTTTAAGATTAGGCAATCCAAGATCAGCAAAAACCATCTCTTCTATTTCTTCGAGGGTTAATTCCGCTTCATAATATTCAACACCAGGTTCTTGTCCAGCCTCTTTACCATTTCCCGGCTGCTTGCCTTTTCCGGGTTTTCTTCCTATAACATCACCAACACCCTCATCACCGTTACCTGTACCGACACCTTCATTGCCATCTTTATATTTAATACGGGGTATTTCAAGCGAACGCATGGGGACTTTGATAATTTTTTTAGATTGAGGGTCTGCAGTTATGATGCTGCCATCACTGATAATCGCATCAAGATTTCCTTTAATGGCTTCTTTTATTTTCTCTTTATGTCTGTCCTGATCCTGCTCACCCTGCCGGTCAAATGACCAATCTCTCCTATTGATAAAGGACTGCGAAGATTCTGGATTTGACATATATTTATTTTGGAAGCAAAGTACCTACATGCCGTATCAAATCACTTGAACAATGATCACAGTAGCCTTTTTCTTCTTTTAATCTTTCTTGTATTCCGCTAACACGTCTTTGTTGCCCTTCATTAGGAAACTGGGGATTTATGGTAAGTTTCACAACATCTTTCATGCTACTCATCAATTTGCTTTCAATCGCTTCACGTAGGCGTGGATACTGTGTGTAATCAAATTCCTGCCCACGCAATTGTTTTTGAAGAATATTATTGGCTAGCTGTTGCCTGTGAGCTTTTTTTCCAGGTTCTGATATACTGATCTGTTCCTCAATACTTCTCATAAGTTGTTCATCCGGTGCGCTCTCTTCATCAGTGATAGGATCGACTATCTTTGTCTCAGCATTAAAAGCGACAACATTAAACAAATAATTTTCAGCCAAACTACGGGCATTGTCTTCATACGAGTGAACAAATGCACTCTGTACTTCCTTCTTTGCTTTTTCATTATAAATGCCTCTCACCTCATTATCGATAATATTTCTAATTTTCTGCTTTTCATCAGGTTTTAGATCACGAGTATGAGGATGGTTTTCCATGTTATCCCGAAGCGCGCGAAGAGCATCCATTGGGGTCAAACATTTCTTATCTCCCTGAATCAAAGCCGTTGATAATGAGTCAATAACATACCTTGGAGAGATACCGGACATTCCTTCCCCCGGAACTTCAGCCTGTAATTCCTTCAAATCCCTCTGAGACATATCTCCAGTTTCCTCACCATTATATAATTTCATTTTCTTTACTCTGGTGACATTTGCTTTTGCTGATTCACCCATACGGGATAATACAGCAAAAGATGAGGCCATTTCTAACGTCATAGGATTAATATGTACCTGTGATTTTCTTATTATTTCGCTTTCCCCTATGAGCTTTTCATAGATTTTTTCTTCTTCTGAAACTTTCAAATTATATGGAACTTCAATAACATACATTCTATCCTTCAATGCTTCATTTTTGGGATTACCTGTATAGGACTTATATTCGGTCATATTAGTATGAGCCAAAATAACTTCATCTGCTGAAATATTAGGAAACCTTGGAGCTTTGATAACCCGATCTTGAGTCAAATCCAACAGCACATACAGAAATCTCTCATCAGATTTGAGCATTTCGACAAATTCCATGACTCCCCTATTCGCAACGTTCAATTCCCCATCAAAACGGAATGCTCGAGGATCCGAAGCGACACCATGTTCTCCAAGCTTTGACAAATCAACACTCCCGACTAATTCAGTCATATCTTGTGATTTTGGATCTGAAGGTTTGAATGTCCCTATCCCTACCCTATCTTTTTCAGAAAAAAACATCCGTTTAACTTTTAATCCACCCTCATCTTTATCTGACAGCAGGTCTTTAAGTGATTTGTCTTTGTATTTTGCGTTACAATGAGGACAAAGTTCACCTTCAATATGTATACCAGTTTTTTGCTCAAAAAGCGGCCTCACATCTTTGGGAATCAGATGCAACGGTTCTTCTTGCATCGGACAATCTTTAATTGCATATATTTCTCCCTCCGGGGTTTTAGAATACTCCTCAAGACCCCGCTTTGTGCCATTTACCAATGTCGATTTACCACTTCCCGGAGGTCCTATTAAAAGCGCTATGCGTTTTCTTACTTCTAAGCCTTGCGCCCCACCTTTGAGTAAATCTGTGAATTTACCAACCGGTTTTTCAGCCCCGAAAAGTGCATTTGAACCTGTGGTAAAGAAATCAGGTCTGGAAGTAACAGCGTCATAAACGTACTTATGCGCCGAGCGGACTATATTGGGGTTTTCTACAACTTTCTCTACGTATTCTGAAAATCCTCCCTCCCACTTCAATGTATCCTCTTCTTTCGAGTGGTTTTTCAGCTCGTTTACTAAATTAAAAACGGGTCTTTCAGCAGGCATACCAGTAAGGGTAACCGATCAAACTTAGCATATACCTCCCCTTCTCGGCTTGTCAATATACCATAAACCTGACATACTGAATCAAATTAGCATTAGAGCTTGTCAAGAGAGGGATATTGCGCTATAATTAGGCATATGAAAGCTAGTATTCATCCAAAATTTTTCGAAAACGCCCAAGTTGTTTGTGTATGCGGCAACAAATTCACGACAGGATCTACTTCAGAATTGATCCATGTTGAATTGTGCAGCAAATGCCACCCATTCTATACTGGTGAACAGAGATTTGTTGACACAGCTTCTAGAATCCAGAAATTCCAGACTAAACAGCAAGTTGCTTCACAACATAAAGCAAAAGTAACAGCAAAAGTTGAAGAAAAGAGACAAGCAAAAGAAGGTCAGAAGTCACTCCGCGAAATGCTCATGGGCCTTAAGTAGCCACCCCCACGTCTATTAATTAATCTTCCCTTGATCTGTTATGATAAATTTAGCAATAAACAACCAACGTTCAAAAGGTAAAAAATCCGTCATCCTGGCCGAGTCCAGGATCGCTCAAGGGAACATAATTTATTAAGAGATTCTGGACGCGGCCAGAATGACGATATTTTATTATTAATTCTAAACATATGAATGATTACAGACAAGTATTAGTACAAGAGCTTGAGCAAAAAATTGAAGAGACTAAGTCCCTTCTCGCTGATCCTTCCATGGCTGAATTGGCTCAGCTTGAGATAGCTGATCTTGAAGCGCAAAAAAATGAACTTGAGGAAGGCATACAAAGCTCACAGCAAAAGCAGGAAGATAACTTTGACGATAAAAATATTATCCTTGAGCTAAAAGGTGCTGCTGGTGGGGATGAAGCTAAATTGTGGGCTGAAGAACTGATCCGTATGTATACACGCTTTGCCCAACGGAAAGGATTTCAGGTAGAGATCCTGGATGACTATGTTATTAAAATCACCGGTCATGGGGCATTTGGTACACTAAAGTATGAAGCAGGTGTTCACCGCGTCCAGAGAATTCCTGCGACGGAGAAAAAAGGACGTATTCATACATCTACAGCTACCGTTTCTGTCCTCCCTGAACTTGAAGATATCGATCTACGGATCAATCCTGAAGATATAGAATTTGAAGCATTTAGATCCGGAGGAAATGGTGGCCAAAACGTAAATAAAGTTTCAACAGCTGTACGTATCAAACACAAACCATCAGGTATTGTGGTCACTTCTCAGGCAGAACGCTCACAAATTCAAAACCGTGAAATTTGTATGACATTACTACGTGCCCAATTATGGGAAAGAGAAGTGGCAAAAAGAGACGAACAACTTTCGTCATTACGGTCTACTCAGGTGGGGCGGGGTGACAGATCTGAAAAGATCAAAACATACAATTTCCCTCAGGATAGACTAACAGATCACCGAATCAATCAATCGTGGAAAAATTTACCGGTAATTTTAGCTGGAGACATACCCGAAGAACATCCTACTGAGGAGAACTAACTTTCTGTTTTTTTCCATTTACCCTTCTCCCTAGCTCAGCAATAGCTTTTTTATTTCCATGAGATGCATCATACATCAAATTAATATCTTCAGTATTTTTTTCCAGCTGATGCTTTTCTGCTTCTTCAAGAGTTAACTCTCCTCGACTGCTTTTTTTAATACCATCTCTATGGTTATCATCTCTCTCATGCATACTTTTTATACCCTCATCAATAACATGTAATTCCCGACCATTTGCAAAAACAGTGATTGGGAGATCTCTTAACAAAGTTTCTCTATATTTAGGCTTAGGTTGTTCGCCTATTTTTTCCCCTTGAACTTGCAATTTATCTGAAATAGCCATGGCAATTGACTCTTCAATTGTAGAAGCCTTTGTGATCTTCCGTTGAGTTACGGCAGCCTCCGTTATTGTTACTATTTCGATAGACCCATCATGCCTTTTGGGAGAATAAAGCTCTATTGCAGGCCCATGATCATTTTCCGTATCTCTCATAGCCCAATTGTGGATAGACTTAATATCAGTCTTTTCTCCGTTTGGAATTGACATAATGGCAGTCCCCTTCTCTGGAGAAATAGTACTGATTTTGACATCCCCTTGGGGAAACAATGTAACTTTTTTATCTGCTGAAACTTTTGCTCCGAATAATTTTGTAAACATTTCGGCATGTTCTCCTGATTTTATAACATCACGGACGAGCATCGTATCTGCGGGGAGTCGGCTCAGCTCAATTTTTTTAGATTTAATATCATGCAGTGATATCCCATCCTTTTCTACATTATTAGAGAACGGTATCTTTCTTTCAGTACCATTATTGCCCACAGTTGAGTTAGAGGTAGATAAACCACCTGATATTTCAGAACCTATGTATACTGATCCTTCAATAAAAGCCATATGTGTTAATCTCACATATTTACATGTAAGTAAACTGTAAGAGCATTATAGCAGGGATATATCCTATGTCAACAATCCTTCTAACTAAATAGAAGGAAAAAAACCATCACAACCACCAAAAATCCGCCACTTGTAATAATAATAAAATCGCGCTCAACAATATGAGTATGATGATCCGCTGTACTTCTACGTTTCGCCTTCTGCTTAACAGATGCTTTTAAAGGAGCAGTTTTTTTTGAAGATGCACCGCCTTTAGAAGATTTTTCTATATTTTTTTTCTGTACTGGCATTCAAAATCACCCCACTTCGCTAAAGCTTCGCGGGGCAAGCCCCACTTTACTTCCATTCTCTCCTCTGATTCGAGAATTTTGAGAATATGAATATATCGTACACTATCTGAGGTAATGTCTGTCAAGAGGAAATACGAATAGATTTATCGATACGGGGGAAATACACCGCTACCTCTGGGAACACCGTGTCTACGTAATAATCCTGGATCTCGAACAGGAAGAGCTTTTCCGCCTTCTGTTGAGGTTTTTATAGTACGCTGTATTGGCTCAGACTGTTCAATAAGATTATTTGCATCAAGGAATCCATCCTTCGTTTTTTTAAGTTCTTTTGGCATCTCAAAAAGACATACAGCTACTGGTTCAGGCTTTTGTACTTCTTTTGTAAATGATATTTTTTGATTAATATTTTCTGCACTCATAAGTAAAAATTATATATAAAATAGTTGAACGGGGTCAACACTTTTACGTAATAGATCGGTAAGAAAAGATGAGTTAAAGCTGATTTAGAAGATTAGTATTGTACGAAGTAGATAACGTTTGCTTTTGTTTGGATATTTTCGAGCCAAGTCTTAACTTTTTCAGTAGTTTTCTGCTGTTGCAGTCTTTCTTTTACCTGTTTCTTCAATGCGCTCTCATCCTGATCTGCAGGGAGGAGATCCTTGTTCTTCTCAACGTATTCTTCAACTTCTTTATCAGTAACTTTTACATCTTTTCCAACCATCTTAGAAACCAATCTATCTAACCTAATCAAACGGCGCAAGTCTTCTTTTGTCATTCCTTGTACTTCAAGAACCTGATCAAGCTTTTGACCCTGCTTAGACAAATTATTTTCTAATTTCTTTATCTCATCATCGATCTCTTTCTCGCTGACTGATACATTCTGTTTTTTTGCTTCCTGTTCAATCAAAATATTCCTCTTTAGGTTTTCTAACGTCTGTTTTCCGACTTGCTTTTCTGCTTGTCCGACAACTTCCAACCTACTGATTGGCTGACCGTTCACAACTGCAGCAACAAAAAGGCTTCTTGCAAAATAAAGTAACGCTCCTACGAGAACAATCACTACTGCAAGGACAACTTGCTGCTTACTTAATTTTAATGGTTTGATATCATTTTCTGTCTTGGATTTTGCTGTTTCTACAACTGGAGGTTTAACACTACTTTTTACTGCTGGCTTCTGAGCTACCCGTGAAGCTGACTTAACAGGAGCCTTCTTTGCTGGAGATGCCTTAGTCGCGTTTGACGCGGTTTTCTTCGCTGCTTGTTTACTTGCCATGAATGTATTATAAACAGAACCGGTTCTATATTGCAAGAGGTATTTTTATATATTTTGAAATGGGTATCAACTGTATCAAAATAAGAAGAGTATCAAGGGCACCAAAGTATCAGGAGTATCAAAGCAAAGTAAAAAATGGACTACTGCTGTTCTGTTGCGTTTTCTAACACTACGCTTTTCTTCATTGTCTTCCCATCACGGAATATTTCTATTATTACTGTATCACCCACTTTTTTCTTACCAAGAATAGCTGCTACTTGTGTCTTGTTGTCTATCCTCTTACTGTCCACTTTGGTAATAATATCACCCGCCTGAATACCAGCTTTATAGGCAGGAGAACCCTCGATAACCTCTTGCACATATGCACCCTCAGGTATTTCATTCAAAATGGCAAGATCTTTAGAAATCATTTTATATACTACACCCAAATAGGGTCTATCAAACTTACCTGTAGAATTGAAATTAGTAATTGAATCTTTAATAACATTTATGGGAATAGCAAAACCAATATTCTGTCCACTCCGTGAAACCGCTGTATTTACTCCAATTACCTGTCCTGAGGAATTAAGAAGAGGGCCACCACTATTACCAGGATTAATAGCAGCATCGGTCTGGATAACATTATCCAACCTTTCTACTGACCCTTCATAGGAACTTCCTGCAGTTATTCCTCTCCCAAGCCCTGAGACAACCCCTGTGGTAATCGTGTTCCTAAATTCACCGAGTGCAGTACCGATAGCAACTACATATTGCCCTACTTCCAACCGTGATGAATCACCCAATGTAACTGTCGTTAGATTCTCCCCTGCCGGATCAATTTTGAGAAGGGCAACATCGTTAAGTGGATCTCTATATACCTTTTGCACGGCATATTTCTTCTCCTTGCCTGTTATAACAAAAAATTTCCCTTCTGGATTGGAAACTACATGCTTATTTGTGACAATAATTCCATCTTTGGAGATAATAAACCCTGATCCAATATCTTGCGGTTCCGCAGGGGCTGGTCTCTCTTCTTCTTCAGGTACAGGCACGCCAAATATTGAAAATGGTCCAAAACTGTATTGACGCGAAACAGCTTGAGGAATTTCTTCAGCAATAGTAACAGTAGCCGGCCCAGCCTTCTTTACAATAGCAATAGTTACTGATTCTTCTGTGACAACCTTCACACGTTCTTCAGTTTGCGGCAATTTTTCATTTTCCTCCTCTTGTGGAAGGTACTTCTGCACAGATGTTGCTAGTATAAAAAGGCCACTAAGAACGATAATCAAAAGAATAAGCTTCCTCATAAATGAAAACTATACATCTGAGACGGAGAGAAAGAAGTAAGGAATTTCATGTCTTTACCCATATCCGCAATCCCAGGATGAAAAAATGAAATACAAATAAAATTTTAAACAAAACCTACAAATTTGGCAAGAGGGTTAAAATTGGGGATACTCCTAATTCTCTACAGGATTAAGAAGGGTTTGGATGGCTTTCTCTAGCTGTACATCGTGACTTGGATCTTTCTTATCAAAATCAACTTTAACATCCGGCTCGAGACCTTGCTTGTGTACCCAGATAGCGTTTGGCGTCAGCCATTTCGCGATAGTGACGTGTACACCTGCTCCCCCACCCAAGTCCTCTGCTTGCTGAATCGTACCCTTTCCAAAAGATTTCTCGCCTATCAATTTAGCACGCCCGTGATCTCTGAGGGCTCCGGAGACAATCTCACTTGCCGATGCAGACCCGCCATTAATAAGTACAACCAATGGTACATCAGTTAACAGCCCTTTACCGGTAACAGGATAACTGGTTCGTTCTTTCTCTCTATCTTCCTGCATAACAGCAGTACCGGACTTCACAAACTCTGATACAATTTTGACAGCGTCACCCAGATATCCTCCAGGATTATTTCGCAAATCAAATACAACTCCTTTAATATTCTTGTCTGCTTTCAGTTCCCTATCTATGCTATTTGAAAGAGCAAGCCATTCATCATTCGTACTATCACCGAATTGAGAAAGCCTGACATAAACGACCTTTTCATCTGCAATAGCTTTAATTTCAGGGGCTTTCTGATTAATTCCTTCAACATCTTTAACTTTCTTTGTCCACGAAGTTAAACTTTTAACAGTAATCGTGTCACGTACGATTTTGACAGTTGTAGGCTTTTCTTCCGATTTATGTAGGAGTGTAATAGAAACCTCTGTTCCTTTGGGTCCCCGAATTTTATCAACGACCTGAGTAAGTGACCAGCCACTGATATTTTCATCATAGACCTTAAGAATGATATCCCCCGCCTTTACTCCTGCTCGTTTTGCAGGACTGCCATCAAGAGGAGCCACAACCACAATATCTTTTTCTTTCATAGCCAGCTCAGCACCTATTCCTTCAAATTTTCCTGCCAATCCCTGTTTGAAATTATCATTTTGCTTTGGAGGAAGATACATCGTGTATGGATCATCCAAGCTATTTACCATACCGGCAATAGCTCCATTAATAATTTTCTGCTGATCTATAGCACTCTTGTCGTAATAAGTCGTCTGGATCTTCTCAAGCACAGTCCAGAACATACTAAAATCTCCATGCATGACTGATGCTGGAGGCTCTTTGCTGGTTATCTCGACACTTGGCTGAAAATTATTCCAATCGAGCTCGATTTTATTAACACCGATGTAGTAACCGAGCAACCCGGCTACCAGAACTATTAAAATATAACGCAATTTCTTTGGACTAAACATAAATTTAAAAATCCGAATATCGAATATCGAAATACGAAACAAATTCAAATGACCAAAATAATAAATACAAAACGTTTAGATTCTTTGAAATTTGTATTTTGATATTGTTTCGGATTTCGTGCTTCGGATTTCGAATTTACAAAACTAAACTAATCATCTTCTCTTCCCCATTCAACATCATCTTCCTACCCTTCCAGTGTGCTAATCTCTCTACCGTATCGTCGTCTACCTGTATGATTGGGGTTTGGGATTTTTTGTGTTCGAAAAAATCTAAATCTTCTTTATTGATCTCTCCTCCTATAAATCCAACTACACCTATTCCAATCCCCTTCATTAAAATCTCTCTGGTAAATGTCTTTCCCAACACTATCTTCCCTGTCGCCTCCCCAGTCAAGTCATATAAAGACCCTTCAAGAACAAAAAGTTCTCCTTCCCCGTTTTCGCCTATCCCGACAGTTGGAGCAGTCTTTCTCTTGACCGGACCAACCGAAATGACCTCAACCTCTTCATTCTCGGCAACGTTTGAAGTTGCAACCTCTAAACTTTCATTTCCACCCGAATCTGACTCGGCCTCTACTTCCTTAGTCTCAACCCGGATAACAATTTTATTATTATCGCACAAAGCAATAGTGCCAGCAACAGGAGAAATTACATTTTCAGAAGCAATTGGATCTCCCCCTACCCTTATTATGAGATTGCCCGTACTTCGTTCATAACGGAATACAATCCCCTCAACATTACTGATTATTGCTGCATTATCAAAACCCAAAAGACCTTTTTTCTCCGCGATAACATCACCTTTATTAATAGGATCTCCAGGATTTTTTTTCAAAACATTTTTCACCTTTTTAAGGGATATGTTTAATTGCTGTGGAATATTAACTATTTGCTCCTTATCAGATTTTTCTTGAGCAATAGGCTGATCAACAAAAACTGAATCACCTACTTTAACTAATGGGGAAAAATTGCTTTTAAGTGGAACTGTATGCAAATCCATACCATCTATAATAACGCATCTTCTCAGGAGTTTACAAGTTCTGAAGGATTTATTACAAATTTAATTGTAGTTCGGGGTATTAATCTCTGCCGCCAACAAAAGGCAATAATGCCAGCAATCTTGCATGCTTAATAGCGCTGGTCAATCTTCTCTGATGCTTAGCACAAAGTCCGCTTCTTGTTCTTCCTAACATCTTACCTCTTTCAGTAGTGAACTTTTGAAGTGATGCCACGTCAGAATACCAAGGTGTCTTCTTTTCTTTACAGAAAAGACAGTCCTTTGGAACTAATATCTTTCTTTTTTGTCTTTTTTGTTTTTTATCTGCCATATTTTTAAAAGCTAATTTCTACAAATTATCCTTAAAAAGGAATGTCTTCCGGTAATACTTCTTCTTCCTTAACGTTTGTTGGAGGAACCTCTTCCTCCGCCTTTGCAGGCTTTTTTGCCTTAGCTACCGGCTCTTCAGGCAATGGAGGTTCTTCTCCATGGCTCGCCTGTGCTCCGCCTTTGCTATCGAGCAAAATCATGTCATCAATGATGACCTCTGTTGTTGATTTCTGAGAACCGTCTTGAGCCGTCCAATTCCTGGTTGACAGTCTTCCCTCAACATATACTTTTCTTCCCTTTGTCAAAAATTGGCTACAAAGTTCAGCCAGCTTATTCCATGCAACAATGCGATGAAAATCAACTTCTTCTCTTTTTTCACCTGAATCAGTTGTCCATGACCTGTTGGTCGCTAAACTAAAAGTAACAACTGCATTCCCATTTGGTGTGTACCGCAATTCAGGATCACGTGTCAAATTCCCAATTAACTGTACTCTATTTAAGCTCCTAGCCATATGTCA
The DNA here is from genome assembly GCA_946885425.1 of uncultured bacterium. The sequence continues at coordinate 1,495 of CAMPGJ010000007.1, read as the reverse complement.
ATGCTAATTTCTACAAATTGTTATACAAATTTCGCTACAAATCTACAAATATTCGAATTAAATTCGTTCTAATTCGTAGCAATTCGCATGGCTACTTCGTCCTCAATACTAGATGACGAAGTACCCCATCACTTCTCAATACATTTGTTTCAAATCCTTTTGGAACACTTCTCTCATCACCGGCTTTGTCTGCTTCAGTTTCCATCTCCCACATATAGTAGTGTCCGGCTTTCTCTTTTTTGATTGCATAAGCAAGAGGCTTCTGTCCCCAATCATTTTCTTTAGCAACTTTTACATCCTCGCCCAACCAACCTTTCATCGTTTCAAAAAGCTTTTTTGCATCAGCTTCCTTCACAGAGGTTCGAAGAACAAAGGCGAATTCATATTTACGCATGAATGCTATTTTACCACATGCCCAAGTTTGAACTCAAGAGGCAAAAGTATAAACTAAATAATTGTTATAGGGGGCTGGAGAAAGTACATGAGTCACCCTCTTTACTGAAAGGGGGCTGGGGGATTTAGTCCACGAAAAGATTTTGATTATTTGTTTATTGAGTTATTGGTAGTATTGGGTTACATGCCTGCCGGCAGGCAGAGGCAGGTTCTAACGAAGTTAGTGTGGGGGGTGTATGGTTAGATAATTTGCGGTTAAGCAAATGCGTCAAAGACGCCACCCCCTCACGGGTAATTCACAATATTAATTTGTTATGGAGTTTTCAGCTCGAGTCTTCATCCTTGCGAAGGGCTGTGAGCTCCTTCTCCAGATCAGAAAGGCTGTCCATCACCTTGTTTGTTTTGCTGACGAGCTCTTCGAACCTGTTTCGAGCTTCCAGCTTTGCCCTGTACGCGGTACGGACTTCCTGCTGTGCAGCCTCGTCGTTCGACTCGGCCGCATTGACCTCCTTGGCGAGTTCGCTGAAACCATTCTTGGCTTTCAGAAAAGCATCGTGTGCCTCCCTGGTCTCCTGCTGGGCAGCTGTAACGTGCTGCTGCACTGCTGCAACCAGTCGTTCAGCCCTTTCGAGACTGGACTCAGCTAGATTAACCTTCTGTGCCATTTTGAGCCTCCTGCTCAGATCATTTACTTGGTTAGGCCGAATTGGCCATCTGTTGTGTTTCCAGGAATTCGTCCAGGTAGATATCGAACACTGTGTAGCATTCTACTATCTCCCTGTCGATTTCCCACAGTGCACTCAGGACATCGTCCTCACTCTTCAGAGTTGTATCTGAAACAGTGGCCGGACGGATCTCCTTCAGAGCCATGATCTCCTGCTGCAGGTCGTACATCTTGCTCTTCGGCATGATGAGCCTCCACTCAAATCCGTTTGTGAATGTTAATGATCTCTTCAAAAGAGAAAAAAAGCGCATTTGCTTAATCCTCTTCTTTCAGAATGACTATTGTAACATATTATGGGATATAAATCAACTCTATGGGATGTTTTGGGACAAAGCCAAAACTGTAGATTATTTTATTGCAATTGCGCCAGCATTAATT
>CAMPGJ010000006.1 GCA_946885425.1 uncultured bacterium | reverse complement strand
TAGGCTTTTTCTTTGAGATATCCACAGGAGGATAGATGACAGTAGAGTTTTTCCTATAAAATTTCTTAATTCTCGAAGCGATTTCCTGAGAGTTGGCAATGTAGAAATCTACATTCTGTGCAGCCTTGAAATCAACCATTCGCAAGAAATGATTTGCAATACTGGCAAGCACGGCAACTGCTTTATGCTTCTTCCACTCTCGCGCAGTGGCATAACCGTAAAGGTAGCGTGGTGGAGTATGACAGTAACAGATATGGAGTTGAGAGTTGAGAGTTGAAAATTGAGAATTATTTTTCCGCGTTTTTATCATGTTTGGAAAATAAGCACCTGTGGCGGAGACTATCACAACATCAAATTCTGAAAGGTCAAAACTTCGAAAAACCCATGGTGCAATCAGGCGGAATGGACTTATTAGCTTATGGTTAAAAGGAACATGCTGGAACCAGGTTGTTTTAATCTTCCATCCCTTAAACCGCTCACGGTGAGGTCCCAAAAACTTCGGCAAATAAACAGAGGTAAATACAGTAGCATCAGGATAGATCTCATGCAGAGCTTCCAAAACCCGCTCTGCTCCCCCATACTCTTTAATATAATCATGAACCAATGCGATTTTCATACTAAATTTTAGAGAAGTTCCAACTGCTCCTCTTCCTTTCCAAACATCGCATCGAGCCTCGTGAGCAAACTCTTGAACTCATGCTCCTTGAAGCTTTTGCGCAGAGCCTTTATATCAAATGACGAACATTCGCATTTCTTTAGATCAAATTGGAATGGAACATCCTTCATGATAGTCGCCAATTTCTGCGCCAATGCAGCCTGTTCAGCATCAGTTGCCAGCTTCAATCCTACTTTTTCAGGTAGATCTCCGATATGCTGGTACAGATTTTCAAATGTACCATATTCAGAAATGAGCTTCGCCGCCGTTTTGGGACCAATTCCTGCCACTCCCGGATACCCATCAGAGGCATCCCCTATCAAAGCCTTGTAATCAACAAACTGAGATGGCTTCACACCATATTTTTCCTCTACTTCAGCCTCGCCAAATAGCGCAGTCTTAGTTATACCGGTAAGTGGCATCAATACCTTTACCTGACCGTTAACCAACTGGAGTAAGTCCCGATCACCTGTGACAATGAGGGTTTCAACACCAGCTTCTTTTGCTTTAACCGATATTGTGCCAATCAGGTCATCAGCCTCATACCCATCAAGTTCAAATATCTGAACCCCCATTATCTCAAGCTGCTCATGCAGAAGTGCTATCTGGGGCACAAAGTCTTCAGGCAATTCTGTCCTATGAGCATGATACCCGACATACATAGACTGACGGAACGTCGGCTTGGGTCTATCAAAACAAACTGCCAAATAATCAGGCTTCTGCTCCGCAAGTACAAGGAATAACATGGTAAAAAAGCCATAGACAATACTCACATACTCCCCTTTAGGATTGGTGAGCGTTGGATACGCGTGATAGGCCCTATGCATAATCGCATTTCCATCAATTAATAAAAGCTTCTTCATAATGACATTATTCTACCAGATTTTACGCTTGTAAACACACTCCTTCCCTGCTACAATCTCATCCATGGCAGAGCGACAAGAAGGTACAGCACCACAAGAATCTTCAAGAGGAAAATACTTTGATAAAACACAGGAATTTTTTCAGGTATTTAATACCTTGAATGGAGCAATAAATAGAGCAAGAAATGACAAAGACAGCAAAACATTTCTCCGATTTACAATGTTAAAAACCAGGACAGCCAATGATTTTGCATGGATGGAAACCAGTAGAGAATCAGGGATGCCCGCAGATCACTTTCTGCCACTGCTTTCTGAAAAACAAGAAATGAAAAGAAAACATACTGAGCATGCAACTTTTAATTCCATCATGGGAATAAAGCCAGAAACAAACATAAAGGAAGAGGTACCACTCGGAAAGAAATATATTGAAATCGGTCAGGAACTAAACGCGCTAAATAAAGGCATAGAGCAGGCAATATCAAACGAAAACAGCAAGAGCTACTTATCGCTCATCCGTGCACGGGAAGAAACGATAAGCGATTTTGAATGGATGGAAACGTTCCGTGAGGCGGGCATACCCCATGATAAGATCGTTACTCTTTACACGGAAAAAGAGGAAAGAAAAAAAGCAGCAGAACGCGCAGCATTTGATGAGATTATAAAAAACTCAGAAAAATCTAAAAAGTGACCATACATTATTGAAGACCTTTCCTCTGCTTATTAGCAGCTATTCTTCGGAATGATCTATCTTCCAAGACTTTCTTAACAACTCGAGCACTGGTAAAAATTGCCATTACCCTCTCAGGTTCAGCATCAATGAATGTAGCAATTTCTTCCTCTATACGCAGATCTGCTTCTAAATTATTTTTTTGCGCTACATATCTGAAAATATTCACATAGAACCCATCTGCAGAGACTGACTCTCCAGCATTATATTTACCCTGATCTTTGAACAGACAATGCTCCCCCACAGTGCATGTTTTACATATCTCATCTTTTTGCCCTATGACAACTTTAACGGGATGATCATTGGGTAGCTCTAAAAAATCTCCTAATATTTCAGTCATCTTTTGCTCATATAGATTTGCTTCCTTTCTTGTTTTTCCTATGATATCTCTTGCATATTCCCTCTCTTGCTTTACGTAAAGAATTTGCTCTTCAGTTCTCTTTTTCTTTTGTGGCAGAGTCATAGACCGTTCATCTTCACGACTATTACGCAACTCACTTGCCAAATCTTCGGGAGAAGCGTATTGCCTTGCAATATCTATAAGCAGATCTAGATGATGTCCACGGATGACGAATGGAGGGTTCCCTTTATGCGATTCTCCTGGCGCAGAGAGACTTGCAATAGTTGTTTCTACTGCTTTTTGAGGAGGAATATCAGCAGTGATCTTACCAAGAGTTAGCCTCTCCACAATAGATCAATCTTATACAAGAGCAAATGGAAATACAATAGGAAATTTGCTAAGACGTAGATTAGGCTTTGGCTTTGGTTTTGGTTTTTGCTTTTACCAGCTCCTTCTTGGGTCCGATGATGCGGATAAAGTCTTCTGAATCAATTGTTTCCTTCTTCAATAATTCTTCTGCTAGAACATCTAGCTTATCTCGAAGCTTATTTAATATAGTGGTAGCACTCCTATATGCATCATCAGTAAATCTCTTCACTTCCGTATCAATCTTTGCAGCCATTTCAGGAGACAAGTCAGATTGCTCGTAGATTGTTCTCTCGCCATCCAGATTGATAGGACCCAAATCACTCATACCAAATCTCGTTACCATTGCCCGGGCAACATTGGTAGCTTTTTCAATATCATCAGAAGCCCCTGTGGTAATGTCTTCGAACACCATACTTTCAGCAGCGCGTCCTCCCATCATCACGGCAATCTGCTCAAGAAGATGCATCTTCGTCTCATGCACACGATCGATCGGTTCAGTCATAGTATGTCCCAATGACATACCACGGGAAACGATTGATATTCTCAAAATTGGGTCAACATGCGGCATCTCCCATGCAACCAACGCGTGTCCAGCTTCATGATATGCAGTCATCTTCCGATCGAGGTCAGACTGCAGACGCTTCTTCTCAGGACCCAACTTCACGCGTGTTGCTGATTCTTCAAGATCTGCCATGTCAATAGCTTTCTTGCTATGACGTGCTGCATGAATCGCTGCTTCATTCAGCATGTTTTCCAGATCTGCACCTGAGAAACCTACTGTCCTCTTAGCAACCTTTTCCCATTCAACTCCAGGTTCAAATGGCTTACCTTTTGCATGGATAGCCAGGATCATCTTACGCCCCTCAACATCAGGCAAATCCAGAACAACCCGTCTGTCAAAACGCCCTGGACGAACCAATGCCGGATCCAAAACGTCAGGCCTATTGGTCGCGGCAATAACAACAACATGCTCATTGGGTGTAAATCCATCCATCTCAACCAGAATTTGATTCAATGTCTGCTCACGCTCATCATGGCCGCCCATTATTCCATTACCACGCTGCCTACCAATCGCGTCTACTTCGTCAATAAAAATAATTGATGGCTGAGCTTTTTTTGCTGTATTAAATAGATCACGCACACGGGAGGCTCCGACACCTACCAACATTTCCATGAATTCAGATCCCGCCATAGAGAAGAATGCAACATTTGCTTCACCTGCTGTTGCACGAGCCAAAAGCGTCTTTCCTGTTCCTGCAGGCCCAACCATAAGCACACCTTTTGGCGTACGAGCACCCATCACCCGATACTTTGTCGGATTTTTCAGAAAATCAACAATTTCCGTCAATTCTTGCTTTGCTTCATCAACACCTGCGACATCAGCAAACGTAACTTTAGGATTATCACGGTTAAACAACTTGGCGCGGGATTGCCCAAAAGAAAATATGCTTTCTTGCGTACCTCTCGCCTGACGGAAAATAAAGTAGAAGAATGCAATCATGAGGACAACAGGAAGAACAGCAGAGGCGATATTGATCCAAGTAGCAGCTCCTGCCTGATCTTTTACAGTGACTTTTGTGCTACCCAGAGGAACACCTGCATCTTTAAATAATGAATAGACATCTGACCCCGCCTCTTTGCTTGCCTGAACAACCGTACCATCTTTTTGTTTCACAACAAGTTTGTCGCTGCTGACGGTAATTTCAGAGACGTTTCCTTTTTTAACTTCTGTTACTACCTGAGAGAGTGGAACTGTCTTTTTATCTTCATAAGGAGAAGCAAATGCTGAGAAAAAAAAGAGCGTAAAAAGGACAAGAAATGCGTAAAGAACAAAGTTTTTCCAGGAAGATTTTCCCTTAAACTTCACCATCTTTTTTTTGTGGTCATGTGTATTTTTTTTCACGTTGGCGGCCATAAAGGTAAATGCGAGTATAACACAAAATACGAGGCTATGCTAGCCCGGTTTTCATTAGATTAAATTCTTGAAATGAGAGGTGGGAGACTCTTGAACCTTGAATTTTTGATAATTTGAATTATTGAAGTTCTTGATACGTGCAATATGAAATGCATCTTAACTCAAGAGATCAAGCATTCAAGAGCCAAGCGTCAAATGCATCTCACTTCCCACGTCAAGAATTCAATAACAAAACTTCTCTCTTAAATTGTTCACCTCTATCTTTGTAGTTTTTGAACATACCAAAGCTGGCACACCCAGGAGAAAGGAGAACGACATCTCCCGATCGGGCAATCTTTGATGCGGCCACCACGGCTGTTCTCATATCTGTAGCTCCTTCTAGCAATAGAACCTCGGGCTTTAAATTCACAATTTTTGATTTTATTTCCTCCCATTCATCTCCTATCCCAATAATTACTTTTATATTATTAGCCTCAGAAATCATTCTTCCCAGCTCCGTAAAGTCGCTTCCCTTACTTGATCCACCAAGAATCAGGATTTCGGGTTGATCAAATGCCTCTATTGCCGCGATAGTCGACTCTGGAATCGTTGAGAACGAATCGTTGTAGTATTTCACTCCACCTACGGTAGCCACTAATTCAAGCCTGTGCTCAAGACCTTTAAAAGATTTAAGCACCTGCGCAATAATATTTATCCCAACACCGGCCAGCTTAGCTGCCATCACAGCAGCACAGATATTCTCCAGATTATGCCTTCCTGGAATAATAATCTCAGATGTCTGAATAACCACCTCATCACTACCATTCTTTCTAAGGGTAATCTTATTGCCAAAGGAAAAGCAGGAGTTATCCGTCTCCCTCTCCCTAGAAACGTAATAAATATTTCCTGTAGTATACACATCAGATTCATTACTCGCCGGATAGTCACGGTTCAATACAGCAAAGTCTTCAGGGGTCTGGTGTTTTAGTATATTCCGCTTGGCCTCAACATATTCATAAATATCCTTATGATAATCAAGATGCTCACTCGTTACCATTAACATCACTGCTATATGTGGGCTCTTATGTAAATCCTGTAGCTGAAAACTTGAAAGCTCTAATACCACCCAAGATTCAGGCGTAAGCTGGTCAACAAAATCAAACGGAGGCGTGCCGATATTCCCACCTAAATGAACGTCTTTTCCGGATGCTTTGAGCATTTCATAAATGAGTGATGAAGTCGTCCCCTTCCCTTTTGTGCCTGTGACACCAATGATTTTTGCAGGGCACAGATCAAAGAACAGTTTCGTTTGAGATGTGATCTGTGCTTTTTCCGCAGCGGCTGCCTCGACAACTTCGAGCTTTACACCTGGACTTCTGACAATGGTATCAAATTCTTCAAGATTCTTGAGATAGTCCTTCCCCAAAACCAAATGCACTCCAATTTGTTCCATCTCCGTTATTATTCCCTGATCAATAGCCTCTCTACTCCTTCTATCCAAGGCCCAAACCTCCGCACCGTTTTTTCGCAAAAACCGCACGCTAGAGAGCCCCTCAACACCGAGACCAAGTACTGCTATTTTTTTATTTTTGAAATCAATCATGGTTTTGCCAATAAAAAACGTCATCGCGAGCGAAGCGTGGCGATCTGGTCCACTTTTACGGACTAGATTGCTTCGTCGCTATCTCCTCGCAATGACGAGCTTGGTACCAGGAGTGAGAGTTGAACTCACGACCGCCGGTTTATGAATCCGGTGCTCTAACCACTGAGCTACCCTGGCTAAAATGTCACATTCCTGACCTTGAAAGTATAGCAATTGACCTCGAATAAATCAAATGGTATACTATAAACCATACGCGGGGTAGTGTACGGTGCACGTGAGGCTCATAATCTCACAGGCTGGGTCCAACTCCCAGCCCCGCAACAAGGAACAATTCTGCGCCTTGCTCCGCAGGAGTAAGAATCAGAATTTGACACAGTCGGGTGCAGTCTTGTACCCGAAAATAAGTACTTCCCTCCTCTATCAGCTCTTGACCCTTTGCCTCAAATATGAAACCATGAATATATGAGTGGACACCCAGGACATAAGGAACCCACACCAGCTTTTTTTGCACCGTTAAATCAACCTTCAGTTAACTCTAATCAGCCAGGTTCAGGGCAAAATACGCCTACAATAAAGCCTGGAAATCCACTCTCGGCACCTGGAGGTCAACCTGTGAGCTCCCCATCCGCTGGCTCCCCGCCTGCGCCAAATATGGCTGCGGCAGGGTCTATGATCTGGTTCAAAACCCTCCTCCATAAAGCAACTCTAAACAAAGCTCTTACACTTTTTATAGCGATGAATGTTTTTTCTTTTGCTATGGGAGGCTATATTCTTCTGGCTCCTTCAACTGAAGATGTCTCAACGAAAGCCCGAGCCTACGTACCTATGAATACACCTACCCCAATACCATTTACGCCCGAACCTACGGCACCTCCTTCACCCACGCTAACTCCAGCACCTACCCCTGAAGAAGCAATTGTTGAAGAACCGACACCAGAACCCACACAAATGCCTACCCCTACCCCAACACCGGATCCAACTGCGAACTGGAACTCTTACACTAATGTTGACTACGGTTACACCATAAAATATCCGCTCAATTGGACGGCAATCAATCTGGGAGTGCTGGAACCGAAAGTTCCAAGCTATGTTGCATTCAATCTCAACACAGCATCAACAAGCGCTCGTTCTATTACCCTTTCGGTAAGTACAAGAGATTATCAGGAACAATTGGCCATAGGTGGCCAATCAGGCTATCCATATACCGTTGCCGGGATACAGGGAACCTGGCAGGATTTAAGAGATTCAGACGGCAATATGTCAGTAGCGATTACCCTCCCCAGGACTGATACCCTGTTAATCCTACGCAGCAAAACTCCCTTCGCATCAACCCTTTACCAAATGCTACCAACACTCTATGTTAGTGAACAATAGTAACATCATGCGTTATTTCTCAACTCTCAATTCTCAACTCTCAATGTAATATGTGGTACATCTACGTTCTCCTCTGCTCTGACAACAGCCTCTATACTGGGGCTACCAATGACCTGGGCAAACGATTTAAAGATCATCAGACTGGCAAAGGCGGCAAATACACACGCTCGCATAAACCTTTGAGAATGATCCACCAGGAACAACTTCCAACCAAATCAGAAGCCCTAAAACGCGAGGCAGAGATCAAATCATGGAGCCGAAGGAAAAAAATAAAGCAGCTAGACCTCTTAATCTAATCCCTCTTTTTTTGTCTTCCGTTCTCAACTCTCAACTCTCAACTCTCAACTCTCAACTCTCAACTCTCAACTCTCAACTCATTTTGTTGTCTCTAAACGAAAAGTATCCCGACTTGGCTATAATCACATGATCAACCATCGGTATACCCATCAGCTCCCCAGCATCATGGATGCGGGTAGTGAAGCGGATGTCGTCATCAGATGGTGTAGGATCACCGGATGGATGATTGTGCACTATTATTAGAGAAGCACAGGGGGTCAGGAAGGCTGGGCTAAAGATTTCCCTTGGGGTAAGGCGAAGGTTGTTAATCGTTCCCATACCTACTACTTCCTTTTGAATCAGTTCATGCCGTGCATTCAGATAAAGGACTAACAGATATTCCTGTTTTTTATCTGCAATATCCCGAACCTCCTGCAAAACATCTTCAGCCGATCTAATAATGGTTTTGGTCAACGCAGATGGCGCAAAGAACCGCTCCCCAAGCTCAAGAGCGGCGAGAATGCGAGTCGCTTTTGATTTTCCTACTCCTGATGTCTTCGTGAGCTCATCAAGCGAAATTTGCGTAAATTTTTTGCCTGGATACTTCTTTAATAGGCTTTCACTTAGTGCGACGACATTCTTCCCGCGTGTACCCGTACCCAATAAAATAGCCAATAACTCAGCTTCAGTTAGATTTTTTGCAGAGCTGGTAGCCATCTTCTCCCGTGGTCGCCCACTCAAGGGCAAATCTTTCATACGAAGCTTATTTTTCATATATCTACCTCCTCTTTAGGAATGACACCTGAGGGTATAAAATTCTAATCTAGTTATAGTATAATGATGTTTATGACAGGATTGCAATCAAAAAAGAAAGAAAAAGCCTTATCAGAACTAGCCCAACGGATCCGCATTGCTAGAAGAAATGCACACCTTTCCCAGAGTGAACTCGGCAAAAGCCTGGGCCTATCAGACAAATCTATCTCTGCGTATGAACAGGGACGGAGCACGCCGCCACTCGATAAATTAAAAAAAATCGCCCACCTAACTTCCTATCCCTTTGCTTACTTCACACAAGAAGATGCTGGTGACTTAACCTTGGCTGCAAAACTGCATTCAATTGAACGTGAACTCGCTGAAGTAAAACGGTTACTCAAGGCTAAAAAGTGAAATACTGGTACCAAGGCTACATGGTTAGCCATGTGAATTAATCACATACTCCCTCTTGACATGGTAGACAAAACTCTAATATGATTAGAGTATGATACAGCGATATGGCATTATCCTCTTAGATACTACTGAAATAACTATTCGCATTTATGAAGTTACTCACACAGAATGGAGGTTACTCCAATATCAAAATACACAGCTAAAGCACGCAGAAAAACAGATGACAGAAATTATTGAGACCCTTGCAGACTTCTTAGTAGAAGATGGCACGGCTGTTTCAGAATGGAAGATAGCAGCTAGAGGAATCTCTTCTTCGACTATACATCACGTATCTTCAGCCATAGGAATGAACATTGAGATAATCACCCCTCTTCGCGAACAAGAAATCATCTCTAAAGGGTTGTTTACGGAACTTTGGTAAAGTTCCGATTTTCCATTTTCCAGGTTCCATATTCCATTTACGGCTAGAATTCTTGAAGTGCGATGTGGGATATACTTGAGCATTGACTGGTTGATGTCTTTAATTCTTGAAATTTTGAATCAAGACTTCTAAATATCAAAATCCTCAGGGTATCAAGTTTCAAAAATTTCCTCCCACGTCAAAGAGTCAATCTCAAATGGAAAATGATAAATGGACAATGGAAAATCAAGATCTAGAGGTACTTCTCTATAATCTTGAGCAATTCCCTCGGTGACTCTACCGGAGGAACGTGCCCGGCTTCAGCAATCACATCCAACGTTGCCGAAGAGAAAAGATTTTGAAATTTAGCTGCTTGAGCAGAACTAAGCAAAAGATCTTTTGCTCCATGAATCAAATGAACGGGAGTCTTGAGTGTACTAACTTTATGAAAATCGAATTCTATGAAGCTCAACCATTCTTCCTCAACAGCGTCCTCCTGCTGTAAAGGTTGTTTGACGATATGATCTCGTATCCTCTGCATTTTCTTACGGATATTCTTCGTTCTGATCGTAAAAAGATCAAGTGGAACACTCAATGGCCTGCTTCTCCATAAAAAGAAAAAAGATCTTATAAAACCTGGTGAATGTTTCGCCCCTTTTGCCAATAATCCGTACATCTTCTGCGCCCATGTACCCTCCAAATACGGTATGCTAATCAAAAGCAACTGATCTATACTTTTTGGGTAAAGAAAAGCCATCTCCAGAGCTACAACGCTTCCTACACAGTGCCCGATTATCGTCACGCTCTTCAATTCTAACCCCTCACACAGCTTTCTGAAATAGCGTGCATAATTATGTATACTAAGCGGCTCCGGAAATCGAGGTATGTTATTCCATCCGGGATACTCAGGGATCACGACAAAATGAGTGTGTTTCAAAGCACGTACCAGTTCGAGAAAGTCATCATGCACACCTGTATAGCCATACAGAATAACAAGAGGAGGCTTAGTACTATCCCCCGCAGCCCAGTAATTATATTCATTCCCATCCAAAGCCAACACCTGTTTGGTTATCCGATCAAATACCATAGATTCATTATACAAAGCCCTTGATACTCTTAAAAGAACAGTTCCCACCATTTCTGCCAGTTCGGCTGGGCATCTGAGGACCTAAACTTTGAAGCACTTGTCGCCTCAAGAGCTCTGGAAGGGATAAGAACTATGCCTTCCCCAGGCTTTGCGAGAAATAATCTATTTCTTGCTTCCTCTTCGACAAATTGTGGTTTTTTAACAACAACTAATTTATTTTTCAACTCTAGGTTCTCTTTTGTCTGCTGATTAAGTTCCTGTTCTGCTTTCATAATTACGGTCTTTTTTTGCCAAAGACCATAGATGGAATGCACCAAATTATTGATAATAAATAGCGAAATAATAATTATCCCGAAAAAAACTAGCCTCTTTACAAACATATAATCATATAATATAATACCTTATTCTTGAGATTAAGAAAATATCTCAATGCAGAAAGCTCCAGCTTAGGGGCTTGACTATGAGATAAAATCCATTATAATATAGGTTATGAGTAAAACGATATCACTAAAAGACGCACATAAAGAATTCCTTGACTTTCTAAAAGGCAAAAAGCACTCAGGTGCTACCATTTTAGCTTACGGAAAAGATATTGACCAGTTGACTTCTTTTTTGGAAGTGCTCGAAAAACAGCATATCCACGAAGTCAAAAAGGATGATATCCAAGCGTTCTTAGGTGCGCTCTCGGAAAAGGGCTACACACCAAAGTCACTTTCAAGAAAGCTTAATTCAACCCGTACATTTTATCGTTTCCTTAAAATTAACGAATATATTACGGATGACCCTTCCCTTTTGGTTGCTCACCCACAGTATGAATTAGCTGCACCACGTATTTTGAAACCAACTGAATACCGTGCGCTTCGTGATGCTGCACGCAATGACGTGCGTATGTACGCTATTATTGAACTGCTTCTCCAGACAGGAATTAGAATTGGCGAATTGGCTGACCTTAGACTTGCAGATGTAAAAGATGGCGCACTCTACATCCGCCCACACGAGAAGCATGAAGAACGCACAGTACCAATGAACAAATCAGCAAAAGAAGCTTTAGCCAGGTACCTTTCACTAAGAAACCAGGTTACAGCAGACCATGTGTTTGTTACCAAATCAGGAAGACCTTTCTTGGTTAGAAACATCAGAACAGCAATTGAAAGATACTTCAGAATCGCAGGTATTGATAACGCAAAGGTAAACGACCTTCGCCACACATTCCTGGCACATCACTTGAAACACGGTGTTTCACTGGTTCTTCTTTCAAAAATCCTGGGACACAAGAGAATCTCAACCACAGAAAGATATCTGGAATACGTCCAGGAAAGAGCAAAAGACACAACATCCCTCAGTGAACTTTAAACAGTCCATTATTTGACTTCGATCTACCGTTTATTTATTATTAAAAGCAGAGAGTCATGGACCTATCCCACAAAATTATTACCTTCTTTAGCTTGGTTTTCACCGTATCTGTCTTTGTCCTTCTTTCTAATCAGCCTATTTATGCCCAGAGTGTCCCTTCACCTGCCTGTCTTGGATCCTGTCCGGTAACACCCGATCCCACTTCTATCCTCCCCCCTTCTCCTACTCAAATTCTCGATAGAGCTATTACTATTTCTCCTCCATGCACACCAACCACTTTTACCTCTGACATACAAAGCAATCGCCACAACAACAAAAACTCTCAAGACCAAGGACTCTTCAGCGTTATCCTACAGCTCATTATCCTTCTTATACAACTGGTCCTAGGTGGCGGGACTGCTCCGTTACCTACACCAACACCCATACCACAACCAACACATATTCCAACAATACCATGCGATCTCGCTCCAACAGCTGTTTTGCCAACTGCGGTTATCGCAACGTTAATACCAACAGCACCATCCTCGCAGAACCCTACAACAGCACCGACACAGGCACCTATCGCAACACTTGTGCCAACAATGGGAACCTCATCAGCGCCATCTCCGCTTCCGGGAGGTGGTGGAGCAGGGCTTAGCTACCCACCAAATCTTATTCAGAGCACCACGATGCCGGGATATTATCAATTGCCCCCCACCTCTTCTCCAAACAGCGGCTACACAACACTTTCTTGCGGTAATAAATTGTGGGGCGCACGAGAATTAGTCGGTTTTCTTTATACCGTTGGCCAGCGCTGGCGACAAAAATATCCTCAGGGCTATATCCGAGTTGCTGATATGAATGGTAGTGGGCACGAGCCAGGACACACAACCGGAGAGTCAGTCGATCTGGATGCAACGACCAATGGGACTGATTGCGTCGCTGATTTCATAGCATCAGGCTTAGGCGGTGACTGTGGCGGCACAAAATATAACCGCGAAGCGACAATCGAACTTGCTAAAATAATAATTGATACAGGTATTATTACCCGTATCATATATCTAGATCAAACTGTCAATGCTGCTATGGATGAATATGCCAAAAGCAAAGGAGCAACAAGAAATGTCTCTTTGGAAAGACCAGCCCATGACAACCATTTCCATGTTGATTTAAAGATACCCAAGCTCGCTACTTGGGCACCGAGTTGTTAATATGAAAAATCCTATTTTTATTATCGTAACTGTTTTTATAATCTTAGGCTTAGTCCTCGGATTGTGGAATAAAAATCATTCTCCAAATGAAACCGGCATTGCCGAAGAAAAAGCGCACTATGGAGCAAAAGAAATAGAAAGTTCACCAAATTTTCTTACTAAAGAACTACTTTCAGATGGAAGCACTCAATTTCTTCTTTCATCTGATATCCCCTCCCGTCCTCATATGTACGTTATGAAAGGCGAACAAATACTCATACAAAGATCTGTAACCAATCGTAATTATCCAGTAAAGTTCTCTGATTACACCAAGAGTTATGGAGATCCACAAATCGTTGAAGAGCTAAATAAATTCTATGACCCCAAGGCAAAATTGTATGTATATCCAAATGAAAAAATTGCATTTATTGCCAATCCTGAAACACAAGAAGTCCTTGAACAACATGTATTTACTGTAAGTGCGGAAGAATATCTAAAGAAATACTCTGAGAGGAAATAAACTCATTTGTGCGTCCGGCTGGACTCGAACCAACGACATGATGTGTATAAGACATCTGTTCTACCACTGAACTACGGACGCTTCTCGCTAAATTTTCGCCGATCCAAACGCTGAATTACGCTGATCGAGCCTTATCGTATACAACTCTTTTAATCTCCAATTTATTATCTCCAAAATTTATTAGTAATCCTAATTTATATTGAGAACCCCGAAGATAGTTCCAAAAATTATTAATATCTTGCCGAGTGAGATATGATTTCCGCTTTAATTCTACAATAATCTTATTATTTATGATTTTATCAGGAATATACGTACCATCTTCTCACCGTCATACATTATATCAATTCTTTTCTGATCTTCAACGGTTAAACCCTTGCTTTTGAATTCTTTTGTTAACGCCTTATCAATAGCAGACTCTTTAAAAGCTGAACCCAAAGCATTCCAAACAGTAAAACAGGCTCCACGTATAAGATATGACTCTTCCTCATACAAAAAATCTGTTATTTTATTCATGGGTCTTGTGGCGTGAATCTGCGTTTTGATCAGCGCTTATCAGCGTAGCGCCTACAGGCGAGCACGCTTAGCTATTTCTGCTTCAACAACGTCAACAGCTTTTCCAAACTTCAGTCTTGAAAGCTCACGGACGAGCTCTGCTACACGTTCATTTCTCATAGCCTTCTCCTGCGTCATGTCTTTGGTTGTATCAAGCGAAAATGGCAGAACTGGCTCTCCATCCACAATACTTCGGACATACGCGTTAAATCTGTCTACATTAATTAAATCATTTTCGTTAAATACAGGCTGGAATTCATGCTGAAGGTAATTGGCGTCAGTCACACCGACACGGAATGAAGCGATGGTACCCACGTTACCAAAGATAGCATTCTTGATCTCTTCGTCCATCTGTCCGATAAACTGGTTCGCCACAATGAGGTTAAGGCGGTATTTTCGAGCTTCAGAAAGAATCTGAGCAAAGTCAGGTGTCGCAAAATTCTGAAACTCATCGACGTAAAGAAAGAAATCTTTACGCTGGTCCATCGGCATGTCCTGACGTGACATAGCAGCAACTAAAATCTTTGGTACTAGCACCAGACCCAGGAAGTTGGCGTTCTCCTCCCCGATCTTACCCTTGGAGAGATTAATCAAAAGAATCTTTTGTTCATCCATGACTTTTCGGAAATTAAACGCGCTATCTGACTGTCCGATGATATTTCTGATCATCTTGTTCGTAACGAAACGGCCAAACTTAGAAACGATATAATCCAGCACCTCAGACTTATGGAAGTCAGATGTCTGGGCTATCTGATCAGTCCAATACCGGCGGATAATAGGATCGTCGACCAAAGGCAAAAGCTCCTGAACAAAATTCTGATCTGTGAGCACACGTACGACTTCAATGAATGTACTTCCCTTTTGGTACATGACCGTCAGCATAGCGTTACGGATAGCATGTTCGAACCTAGGACCGATAATACCGGTTTTGTTCGGATCGAACAGTTTGTACATAAGACCGATTATAGAATTGGCGACAAAATGCCTCTGCTGCTCGGTCTCTGCCTCAAGCATATTAAAACCCATCGGACGATCCGTATCAGATGGATCAAAGAGAATAACATCCTCTGCGCGTTTTGGAGGTATCAAGCGGAGCACATCCTCAATCAAATCACCGTGCGGATCAATAACGGCAATCCCCTCACCTGCCAGAATATCCTGCATAATCATCTGCTTCAAAAACTCGGTTTTTCCTGTACCGGTCTTTCCGATGATGTAGGTGTGACGACGTCTGTCATCGCGCTCGATGAAGACGCCCCGGGTCATACCACGATATACACTTTTTCCCATATATAATCCTGTTGTGGAGATATTTGAAGGCACAGGTGCACGCTTGGAATTCACCCAATAGATTCCCGGAGTGGTAACACTCTTGTTGGGAAAATGAAACACACTTGCAAGCTCTTCACTAGTCAAAACAGATGTTCCTCTAATCATTGGGAAATACCGGTAAATAAAGTCATTCATAAAAAGCCCTTTAAAGAAGATGATTCGTTTTTTGAACCAATTAATTCCATTGAATTGACTAAATGCTCCATGAATAGTTCCCAAATGCATCTTAGCGTCGTGCTCAGTTTGGGCCGACACGACAATACGCACTGTCGTGTGAAACCCTGGTTTTGTTAATTTATTCTCAATTGCCTCAAGCTCTTTAGCATCTGTTTTATAACTAGCTTTTTCAGGATTTGATTCATTCTTTTTAATGCCCCCGACATAGCTGCGCCCCAGCTTTACCCATTTGCCATCAGCAGGCTTAATTAATATTTGGATGGCTGCGCCCTCCCCTTCCCGCATTTTTGCTAAAGTTGAAGTAATTGTTGATAACGGATCAGTGGGAAGCTCTTTATATGTTTTGATCGGCAAATAATTGCTGAATTTCAAATTCATATACATGTAAGCAACTTTACCCGTCTCAGAAAAAATATTGTACTCGGTTCCAATAACCGCCCCTTGCCGCTGCTTAGCACTGGGATCATTTACAACAACTATCTCTGCATCAGGATAGGCACCGTTCACCTGTTTTTCGACAAAATCACGGTATTTTTGGGGAACATTAATATAAAAACGTATATCTCCCGGCAACCCTACAATCTCAAAGGATAAATGCGGCTGATATTTATAATTTTCGAGCTTACCACTACCACGGAGGGATGCAAGACTGGCAAAAAGCTGTTCAGCGGCGTCTATTTTAATCTCGTTATCACGGGGAACACTCACCTGGAGAAGAACAGAATTTAGTGATTCCTGCTCTCTATTTCTATACCTGAGCCAATGAACAAATGCATACCATACTGCATAGCCTAGAGCAAAAAGGAGAGCCCCCCCTAAGATTATCCAAACTGCGTATATTAGTGCCTGTACAATATCAATAGATGGTGTATTTCCAAATTCCATATTATTTATAAACTACCGGATTTATCTTCCTCCAATAATAATGCACTTTTGCTGCCAGCCATTTTCCTGCATCCTGAGGTCTAAATGCTTTCTCTTTCGCTATAGCCTCTTCATACGGTAAAGGCAACTCCTTTATTCCCAAAGGATTCTGTGGGACGACTACCTGTGGTATTGTATGCCTAACACCCATATTTTGCAATTCTGGAGGGAGAAAAGGATTATTTGTGATAGGCGCTTTCTGCACAAGATGTCCTATCTCTTTGGGTACCACTACCTCAGGCACTGCTGGCTGTATCACCTCCATAGATTGCTGGGCTACCTCCTGTGGTACTGACTGCGCAGCCATCCGTTCCGAATTCGGCTGGACAATTTCTGCTGGAGGAGCAATTTGTGTTACTAACTTTTCTTTTGTTGGCTCGTGAATAATTTCTGATGGGGTCTGAGCCTGCAGAGGAGTATATTGCTGGGAGTTTCCTTTATCATCATCTTCCTCATCAGTAATCTGAAAACGTCCCATTTCTGTCCCAACGGAAATAGCTGTTTTAGGTGTAGATGGCACCTGAGGAGTAACAGGTTGCGGCTGAACCAATGGATCACGGACAACCGGCTCATCTACCGGACGAGCCTGCTGTTGAGGCAATTGCGTTGTATTTTGAGCAGAAGGATCCATACCATCATCTTAGCACGAGCATTATATATTTTCCATTGTCCATTTACCTTTTCCATTTACATCTAGATTGATAAACTTCTAAATCGAAACTAAAATAGAAAATGGAACCTGGAAGATGGAAACTCACTTAGGCATCCACCCACACTCCGGACAGGCAGTCATTTCGCCACGCTGGATACAGCGGACATCCTCATCCCCCGCTGTCCATCCACAGCCTCGGCAAATAATCCTGTAGCAGATTTGGCAATCCTGATCCATAAATAAATGTACAAACAAAAAATTTAGCAACGCAGACTCATACTGCATGAACTACAATTCTCCATAAATTCTCCACGAGGGCGCGTATTGATATGTCCTTGTTTACATTTAAAAACGAGTGAACCAAATTGGTCATAGCCATATGCACCACTTAGCATTCCGCCATCCTCTGCAGCTGTACCCGACATTGGCCCCCCGGCTGAATCTATAACCAGAGATCTGCCTGATCCCGCCCCTCCTCCGGCACAACCCGGACGATCAGCCACAGCACCGAGAATATCACCAAAAGATGAACCACCCGAAACAAGTCGGTATGATTTGTTTGCACGCATGGCATTCTGTTTGTCTTCATCTTCGTAAAAAATCTTGGACATCCGCAAAATGGTGGCGGATATCGCTTTTTGCAACTCCTCTTTTGTATGATTTCCCTGCCGGCAATATCCTTCAAACGCATCAATTGCCTCCTGAGTTTTCTTATTGAAATTATAGAGCTTTTCACCTTCCCGAATATCTTTATATACCTCACTCCAACCGATATCCTCTCCTGTTTCTTTATTATGGAAGGCGTGCGCCTCTCCCTTATCTTTACGTATTTTTTCCAAAACTCCCACTACATCTGATGGCTTAGCTGCACCGTCCTTTCCGGGTTTTATCTTAGCGACAGCCTGCACATACGACTCCAATGAGTCTGTTGGAGAAAGCCGTTTGCCTGTCATCTGATAAATCGCCTCCCGGGATTCCTGAGGTGTAAAATCTGTCTTGAGCGTGTAATTAGTTACTGTATCTCCTTTTTTCTGCATGATGAAAAAGTATGAATCAGGATATTCAATCCGCTTCCCATCATCAGTCCGTAAACCACTATCCCCTTTGGGGCTTGGCATGACTGCTACTGCCCCATCAGGAGCAGTGCGAAAGAACTCCTTCATATCTTTAAGTGCTTCTTTCACAGAACCGTTGCGTTCCTTTGCTGAGACAGTCTCCTCCATATCTTTATTGCCGTACGTCTTGCTTTCTAACCTGCTGCCGTTCCATTCATATTTACATGGATACACAAGGTGATCTGATAAATATTCTAATTTAAAACCCAGAAGATCTTGCTTTGTCTTTTTTGCCCATTCAGAGACTGCCATTTTATCCGAAGCATCTTGGAGCATTTCCATCTGTCCTTTCATACTAAATCCGATTGTCTTGCGCTCATCTTTGGTTTTAAGATTCTGCCAATCTGCCGATAACCCTTCTTTCCGCCAATTAGTATCAAAATATGAAACCCACTGGTCAACTCCAGCATCCTCACGAGGTTTTTCAGTCTTCAATACTTCATCTATCTTACCTACTACGCTCTCGGTATTACGCACACGATCTGAAACGGCAAGCCTTATGCGAGGTACATCGATGAAAGACTTTCTTACTCGTGGTTTAAATGATGATCGTTCTACTGATATTCCTGCCATAATAAGTCGTCATCCTGGCCGCGTCCAGGATCGCTCTGTTACTGCGGTAAGAGATTCTGGGCAAGCCAGAATGACGTTAACGTTTCTTCCAAACAATTTCCTTCTTCTTGTCCAGATGGTTCACGAACCGTGCTACGGTGAAGAATAAATCTGAAAGTCTGTTTAGATAAATGAGAATGTTGGTATCTACTTCTTCTTTTTGCATAAGGGAAACCACTTGCCGTTCGGCTCTTCTCGCGACGGTTCGGCATACATGAAATGCAGCACCTGCTTTACTTCCCCCAGGCAAAATAAATTGCTTCAATTCAGGGAGCTTTTCAGTCATCCAGTCAATTAGTACCTCAAAATCTTTTGGACGTGTTTCTAGACCATTTACGGGCATTGCATGAGGTAC